>DASRSL010000058.1:0-3746 GCA_035656495.1 Roseiarcus sp. | reverse complement strand
CCAGAGGTTTGCGCGCAAGCCGATGCTGGAATAGTCGAGGCCGCGGAAGACGTCCGCCGACGGGGCGGTCAGCTCGTAGCGCTCGAGCGCAGTCTGACCGACGACCGTCAGACGATCGGCGAGGCCGTATTCGATGTAGGTTTGGGCCTCGACGCGGCTCTCTCTCGCCCCCGCTGCGCCGCCGTATGGAGGGCCGTCGCCGGCCCAGCCGAACAGTGTCTCGATGATTTGCCCCTGCCCTGTAGGATCGGTCCAGGCGCCCGCCAGCGCCCTCGCCGGCGCCAGCAGCGTCAGGACCACCCCGGCGGCAAACGCGCCACGGCCACGCTCGAGGAAACAGACAGCGGCGGCCAAGATGAGGGCCTTCCCGTGAAACAGGCAATACGCGAACAGATCGCTCGAGACGCAACGGAAAAGGCCGACTTGGGTTTGGGTTATTGTACGTAACCCTACCTGCAACCCTTGGTAGCGCCTTCATCAATACGTACGCAAGTTTTTTCCAGGGATTCGCCGCGAAAATTTTCGCGTCGACCCGTCTATTGCTCAGGCCGTGGGTTTTGGCGCCCCCGTCGGCCCGACAAATCGATCCGCCACGTAGAGCGGCCTAGCCACCTGACGTCCGAGCGGCGACAGGGGCAGCTCGTTGAGGTGGCACTCAGATGCCGCCTCCCAGGAATGCGGCGCCGAGCCCAAGCGAACGTGGCGCCGATCCCAAATCGATGCCAACTTCAGCCAATAGTGTTTTGAGGGTTTTCAAGCACTTGCTCAGCTGGAAAGAGGCAATCGGGACGCGCCGCGGCCGCAGCGGATCTTCGTTCGCTGCTGCTCCCCTTGGGCCGAAATCGCGGCCGCGAGGGCTTTTCGCGAGGGCGGCTGCGGCAGATCATCCGCCACAGCATAGCCGATCAGCGCTCCCGGGCCTCGAGCCGTCTCTGTTCTTGTTTTGTCCGAGCCGCCGCGCTATGTCGGCGCATGACCCGTGCGCCCGAAAACCTCACCCGGCCACTTCCGAGGAGATCGCCGATGCGATCGCCTTCGCGCTACGCTACAGCGGCCGCAAAAGAGTCCACGATTCTTCGGAAATGATGGCGGCGATCGTCGCCAAACGTCTGGCGCAGCATCTGGAGCGTTCCGGTTTCGTCCTCATGAAGCGGCCGCCGCTGAGCGGGAGCGCGCCGACGCCGCAAACGTAGCGGCGCTCACTGAGGGCGGCTGTCGTAGAGCGCCATTCTCCGAGCATCAGCGCGGTGGGACCCGCGCATTGGCGACTGTCGGCGACAGCGACTTACGGAAGCGCCCATGCTGCAACCGCGAAGCGCTTGCGGCGCCGCAGCAGCTAAAAAATGAGACTCCTCGTCAAGTCCGGATCCTCGCGCCGCGGTTCGCCGCGTTTGCGATCCGGTAGTGTCCCGGCGTCGGCCGAGCCGTCTTCCACGAGACGGCATCGAAGTCGGATTCGAATCAGCCAAACCTCGCCGCGCGACGAAAGCGGCAGGAATCGACCGGGAGGAATCAATGTTGAAGCGTTGCATCGGCGTGGCCGCCCTAGCCAGCGTGCTGCTGGCGGGCGCCGCCCAGGGCCAGGACAAAATCAAGGTCGGCGTCACCGCGACGCTCGAAGGCACTTACACGATTCTGGGTGTGGACGGCATCGCCGGCTTCAACGCCGCAGTGAAGAATTACAAATCGATGGCCGGCGGTAAGCAACTCGAATTCGTCATCGCCTCCACCGACGCGACGCCCGACTCGGCCGTTCGCGCGGTGCGTAAGCTGATTGATCAGGACAAGGTGCAGATCCTGATTTCCCCGCTGTCCGGCGACGAAGGCATCGCGGTGAAGAATTTTTCGAGGACCCATCCCGAGTTGACCTTCATCAACGCGGCCTCGGGCGCGCAGGAGACCACCTTCCCCGACCCCTCGCCGAATTTCTTCCGGTGGAATATGGATGGCGCGCAGTGGCAGGTGGGCCTCGGGGACTACGCCTATAACAACAAGGGTTACCGGAAGATCGCGACCGTCGGCGAGGACTATTCGTTCGTCTATACGCAGGTCGAAGGCCTGGTGCTCGACTTCTGCCGTTTCGGCGGCCAGGTGACGAACCGTCAGTGGGTGCCGCTCGGAACGAAGGACTTCGCCTCGACCATCGCGGCGTTGCCCGATGACGTCGACGCGATCTATCTCGGCCTCGGCGGCGCCGACGCGGTCAACTTCCTCAACCAATACCAGCAGGCCGGCGGCAAAGCCCACCTGCTCGGCGGCTCGATCATGGTCGACCAGACCGTGCTCTCGGCGAAAGGCGACGCAAAGAGGGCGATGATCGGCACGATCGCGGCGAGCGGCATGGCCGACACCTGGGACGATCCGCGCTGGAAGGCTTTCGTGAAGCTCTATCAGGAGGCGACGCCTGCGGACAAGCGTCTGCCGAGCCCGGGGCTGCTCGCGGCCAACTATTATGACGCCACGATGGCGCTGTTCGAGTCGCTCGACAAGGTCAAGGGCGATCTCAGCGGCAACCAGTCGAAGCTCAAGGCGGCGATGGCCTCGCTCACGATCGACGCGCCGAACGGCAAGATCAGCCTCGACGAAGACCGTCAGGCGATCGGCACCAATTTCGTCACCGAAGTCGCCGAGGACAGCAGCGGCGCCCTCGTCAGCAAGGTGGTCAAAGTCATTCCCGACGTGCATCAGACGCTAGGCTATCCCCGAGACGTCTTCGCCAAGATCGGTCCGCCGAGCCGCACCAATCCCGAGTGCAAGAAGTACTGAGCTGAGGGATCGGCCAGCGATCGACGCGGCTGCGCCGCCGCCCATCATGCCTTCCCCGGACTCCTGATCCGGGGACGGAGCCGGGCATCCGAGCGACGGACAGGTAGATCCCCGGACCGAGTCCGGGGAAACTCACGGCGAAATCGACCAGTTTGCCGGGGGTCCGGCCAGCCCCCGACAAACCGCCCTTGCATTGCCTCTCGGATTGGTGAACCCTGTCGCGTTAGTACAGCACGCGACGGGAGGAATGCGATGAGCCGAGCGATCGCCGTTTTTCATGGCGGATTTGGTCGCGCGACCATTTATCAGCTCAACCGGCCGTTCAACGTCCACGCGCACCGCGAAGGCCATTTGATCTTCCAGGTCGGCGGTTCGGATGCATGCATCAACGTCGCCGACCGGCTCTGTCCGGTGACGGCGGCCTCGTTCGTCGCCGTCAGCCCATGGGAGCCGCACAATTTCCTCCCTCTCGACCTGGACGCCGGCGGACTTTTCTTCGTGCTCTACGTAAATACTGAATGGTTCGAGCCGGGCGGCGCCGGGAATCCTTCGCGTCTACGCTTCGGCCGTTCGCTAACCTATCGCACCGCCGCGCTGGACCGCCAGATTCGCCGCACCGCGGCGATGGTCTACGCCGCCCATTCGCTCGCCGCGCTCGACCACGAGCTGCGCACGCTGATCGACGCCTGCTATGACGAGACTTGGCGGCTCGCGCCCGACTCCGCGCCTCGGCCGCCTTTCGACGGGGTCACCGATTTCCGCGTGCGCAAGTCGATTCGCCTGCTCGAGGAAGGACTGGGCGCCGACATTCAACTCGATCATGTCGCCAGAGAGGCGGGGCTGTCGCGCCCACATTTCTACAAGCTGTTCCGCATGCAGACCGGGGTCACGCCGAACCTCTATCTGAACACGCTGCTGATGGAGCGTGCGATCGACACGCTGGTGGGCAGCGAGAAGCCCGTCGCGGACATCGGCTTCGA
>DASRSL010000057.1:0-1646 GCA_035656495.1 Roseiarcus sp. | reverse complement strand
TATTTTATGATAGCGCGCGATGCGACGCTGCGCCCGAAAATGGGCGATCGGACGAGGGCGCCCGACCAGCTAAAGCCGGCGCCCTGGCTCGGGGTCATCCTCGAGGGGTGCCTGCCTAGCAGGCCACGTCGATCAAATGACGGGATATTCCCCTCTCCCCCTTTGCTGGGGAGAGGCAGGGGTGAGGGGCCGGGGCGAGTAGCCGGACTGCTGAAACGGCACGACTGTTCGGTCGAACAGATAGTCATCTGAAGGATTGGCGCATAGTTGAAGAGGTGCGGCCACTCAACCAAGCCCCTCACCCGACCTCTCCCCGCGAAGAGGCGGGGAGAGGGGAAGGCGATAGCCCTAAGACGACGCGCGGCCTTAGTCCGTCGCCCGCGACAATTCGAACCGCGCTCCGGGATTGTTGTCCACGACCCGCAGGTCCAGGCCATGGAGATGCGCGATCGCCGTCGCTATGCTGAGACCGACGCCGCTTCCTCGCGGCAGGTTGGTTTGCTCCGCCCGGAAATACCGATCGAAAATCCGTTCCCGCTCCGCCGAGGCCACTCCCGCTCCATTGTCGCAGACGCGAATGACCGGCCGCCCGGACTCCATGCCGGCCATGACGCGAACGGTTCCCCCCTCCGGCGTGAATTTTATCGCGTTGTCGATCAGGTTCGACAGCGCCTCGCGCATCAGGTCGCCGTCGCCTTCGATGAGCACAGGCGAGGCGGCCTCGAGATCCATCGAAATCGACTTGGCCCGCCCCAGCGGCTCATAGAATTCGAAAAGGTCGGCGCAAATCCCGGAAAGGTCGATCTGCCCGAATCGCCGTGAGCCGGGACGGTTCTCGATTTCGCCGACGCGAAGCAGCGCCGCGATGGCGGCGATAGCCTTGTCGAGTTGCTCGAGGGCCTCGGCGGCGGCTGCGCGCAGCACGGCTTCGTCCCGCGTCGCAAGGCCGCGCTCGAGCTTGACCCGCACGACCGACAGCGGCGTGCGCAGATCATGCGCGATATTCTCGCCCACGTTCCTGACCTGCGCCATCAGCCAGACGATTTCGTCGAGCATGACGTTCACGTCGCGCGAAAGCTGGTCGATCTCGTCAGGGCTCTTGCGCAACGGCAGGCGCAACTGCAATCCGCCCTCCATAATCCGCGCGATCGTTTCGTGCAGCGCGGCGAGCCTTCGCGTCATCCGTCGCGCCAGCAACATTCCGATCGCCAGGGCCAAGACGAATGTGGGCAGAAGCGCCGTCGCCAGGGCGGCGATCACGGCGCCGCGCAGGGCGTAGGCGTCCGACAGGCTTCGGCCGAGCAGGAGAACGCCGCCGTCGGCGCGGCGACGGGCGACAAAAACGGCGGGTTCGTATCGGTCGGCGGCGCCTGGGAGACGCTCGTTGGCGATCAGGTGCGCCTCGCCGTCCACCGGGATGTCCGGCAGACGCGGGACATTGCCGAGAGTGGCGTTCCCCGTGGAATCGAACAGTGCGACATAGTCGAGACGCCTGAGATCGCGCGTGAGCCTGAGCTCGAGCGCCCGCTCGAGTTCGGCTTGGCTATAGTCGGCGCCCTTCGAGGCTTCGTCCACGAGAATGGCGCGGACGCGATTTTCGTCCGCGGTCGTGATCTGCAGATAGACGAAGCCGAAGATGACGAGGA
>DASRSL010000056.1:0-19201 GCA_035656495.1 Roseiarcus sp. | reverse complement strand
CCGGCGGCGCCACAGCGTTCCGCGCCCGAGCCAAAGCACTCGCGGCCGGAGAGGCGATCTGCGAGGCGGGCTCCGGCGATCTTGGTGACGCTCATCGTCGTCGCGATTGTCGGGCTGTCGCTTTGGTATCTGGCTCAGCCGCAGCCCCTCCTGGTTCAGGGAGAAGCGGACGCAACCCGCATCGATATTGCGGCGCGTGTCGAGGGCAGAGTGGGAGAGCGGCCGGTCGAACGCGGCGACAATGTCGCGGCTGGCCAGGTTCTATACGAGATCGATAACCCGGAACTGCTCACGAAGCTTCGCGAGGCGGAAGCCTCGCTCGCCGTGGCTTCCGCAAATCTTGCGAACATCGAAGTTGGAACGCGTGCCGAGGATATCGCTCAGCGCAAGGCGACGCAGGAAAGCGCCGCGGCGCAACTGACGCTCGCCCAGCAGACCTATGCTCGCGTGAAGGAGCTCGCCGGCAACGGAAATGCGCCGCTGCAGCGACTGGACGAAGCGACCAATTCGCTCAAGACGACGCAGAGCGCGGTGGAGCAGGCGAAGTTCGCCTTCGACGAGGCGGTGGCGGGGCCGACGAAGGAACAGCGTGACATCGCGCGCGCCAATGTCGCCGAGGCGCAAGCTTCGGTCAATTCGATCCGTGCGCAGGTCGACGAGCTTGTCGTGAAATCGCCGATCGCGGCCCAAGTCTATCAGATCGGCGCGGAGTTGGGAGAATACGTATCGCCGGGCGTTCCTCTGCTTTCGCTGGTCGACCTCAACGACGTCTGGTTGCGCTTTGATCTGCGCGAAGATCTCGTGAAGCGAATCAAGGTGGGGCAAAAGGTCACGATGCGCGCGCCGGCGCTCGGCGATAGGCCGATCGTCGCAGAAGTCAGATTCATCGCGCCAAAGGGCGAATATGCCGGGTGGCGCGCCACGCGCGCCACGGGCGACTTCGATCTCAGAACGTTCGAGGTGCGCGCCTATCCCGCGCCCCCGATTCCGGCGTTGCGGCCAGGAATGAGCGTCTACGTGACCGTTCCGACGAGCGGGCGATGAAGCGGCCGCCGCGTCCCGGCATCCTCCTCGTTGCGACCCGCGAACTGCGCTGGATGCGCCGCGACCGTGTCGCGCTCTTCCTCGCGCTCGGCGTTCCGCTGATTGCCTTCGCGGTGCTCGCCTTCACCTTCAGCAATCCGGTCATCCGCAATCTGGGGGTCAGCGTTGTCGACGACGACCGGTCTTCGACGTCGCGAGCCTACATTCAGGCGATCGCGTCCGCGCCGGGGGTGCGAGTCGCGGAGCGGTCCACCGACCTGACGAGCGCCATGCACGCGATTCGCTCGGGCGAAGCGATCGCCTCCGTCTACATCCCGCCCGATTTCCAGCGGGACCTGCAATCGGAGAAGCGGCCGCAGATCGTCGTCTTCTTCAACCGGCAATATCTCACGCCGGGGAACAATGCATCGAGCGCGCTCTCCGGCGCGATCAACGCGGCGACCGCGTCCCTGGCCAAGTCGGGACCGTCCTCGACCTTTCATCCCGGGGACATAGCCATTCAGCAGTACACGCTAACCAATCCCGCGCTCAACTTTGCACAGTTTCTGCTTCGCGCGGTCCTCCCCACCGTTCTGCATGTGGTGGTCGCGGTATCGGCCGGCTACGCGGTCGGCTCGGAGTTCTCAAGGCGGAGCCGAAGGGCATGGCTCAAGGCCGCGGGAAGCAGCCCGCTTGCGGCGCTCTTCGGGAAGCTCGCGCCTTTGTTCGGCATCTTCATAGTGATGGCGGCGGTCGGAAGCGGGATCGTCCACGGGCTGTTTGCGGTCCCGTTTCGTGGCGACGTCGTTCTCATGGGCGCGGCGGCATGCCTGCTAGTGCTCGCCTATCTGGCGGTTGGGGCGCTGTTCCAACTGCTCGTGCTCAATCTTCCGCTCGGGCTGAGCATCACAGGCATCTTTTGCTCGCCCGCCTTCGGCTTCGCCGGCGTCGGATTTCCAATCTTGGCCATGAACGGGTTCGCGCGATTCTGGGGCGATCTTCTGCCGTTGCGCTGGTACATCCAGATCCTGTTCGACCAGGCCGTGCGCGGCCTGCCGACATGGGCGACCGCGCCTTCGTTCGCTGTCCTCGCCGGAATCGCGATTGCCCTGACCGCTCTCTGCTGGGCGCGCCTTCGCTCCATCGCCGGAAGGATCGAGGTCTATCGCGTTCCCTCGCCGGCGCCGGAGACGGTCGAGTCCTCTGGGGTCGGCGGAACCCTACTGGCGGAGCTGAAGGCCGTCCTGAGCGATACGGGCGTCGTCGGCTTGATCATCCTTGCGCCCTTGCTCTATGGCGCTCTCTATCCCCAGCCTTATCTGGGGCAGCTTCTGCGAAATTTGCCGATCGCCGTCGTCGACCAGGACCACACGGAGCTCAGCCGGGAGTTCATTCAGGCGCTCGAAGCGGACGAGGCGCTGGAGGTCGCCGAGACGCCGGCCGATCTCCCCGAGGCGCGACGGGCGCTCGATGAGCGGCGGGTGTTCGGTATCGTCGTCATCCCGAAAGGCGCCGAGCGCGACCTTCTGCATGGCAGACAGCCCGGAATCGCCGCCTATATCGATTCCGCCTATTTCCTTGTCTACAGCCGCATCGGGGAAGGCATCTCCGGCGCCACGCAGGCGATCGACTCGGCCATAGCGACCCGGGGCGCGCGCGTCGATGGAAGCCTCGCGCACGCTGCGCTCGTCAGAAGCTCGCCGGTCGAGCTTTTGACCGAGCCGCTCTTCAACCCGACCGGCGGCTATGCAAGTTACGTCGTCCCCGCCGCGTTCGTGTTGATCCTGCAGCAAACGCTCCTTATGGGGACGGCTTCCCTCGGAGGAATCGCATTTGAGCGAGGCGGCCGAACGGCGCGGCGCATGCGCGGCGCGCTCGGCGCGATGTTTGGTCAGGCGCTAGCGCATCTCTGCCTGGCCGCACCTGGACTTGCGCTCTACCTCGTCATCCTGCCGAGGGTCTATGGCTTCTCGACCCTGGGCAATCCCTCAGAACTGCTCCTCATGGCCATCCCTTTCGTACTGGCCGTCAGCTTCCTGGCGCAGTTCGTGTCTTCCGGGTTCAAGCGTCGCGAGACCGCGGTGCTGCTCTTCATCGCGGCCGGCCTTCCGCTGTTTTTCCTGGTCGGCGTCTCCTGGCCGCTGGAGGGGATACCCCACAGCCTGAGACTGGCGAGCCGCGTCCTTCCCAGCACGTCCGCGATCGATGGCCTCGTCCGCATCAACCAGATGGGCGCGAGCCTGCGCGACGTGTCGCTTGAGTGGCTGACCTTGTGGGGATTGGCGGGCGCATACGCGCTGCTCGCGGTGCTGGCGACGCGCCTTTCGAATCGGGGAGGCGCTCTTGAGCGCTAGATCTGGCCGGAAGCGCGCCTTGCTGCTCTTGATCGCGGTCGCCCTCATCGGAGGGGCGGCGCTTCTGGCGTATCGGTCGCAGACGGTGGAGCGGCCTGATGCGCCGATCATCGGCATGGTCCGCGAGACGGAGTTGCGCATCTCCCCGGATACGACCGGACGCCTCCAGTCCCTGCGCGTGCTCGCAGGGCAGAGCGTCAAGAAGGGCGAGGTCGTCGCCGCGCTCAGCAATCCGGAATTGGAAGCCTCGGTGCTGGAGGCCGAGGCGGCGGCGCGTCAAACGCTGGCTGATCGCAACAACGTTTACGCGGGGGTCCGAAGGGAAGAGCAGGATATCGCTGGCCAGAATGTCAGGACGGCCGAGGCCAATCTCCTTCTCGCCCATCTGCAATACGACCGCGCGGCAAAGCTGGCCGCCCAGTATATTGTCAGCAAGCAGCACTTTGATGAGAACGCCGCCTCGCTTCGCGAGGCGGAGGCCGCTCTCGAGTTGGCCCGCAGCGCCGAGGCGCGCGACATAGTCGGCCCCACGCGCGAGGAAAGGATCGTCGCGGACAGTCAGGTCGCACTGGCTGACGCAAAGGTCGCCGATCTCGAGGCGCAGTTCGCCAAGACGCAGCTTCTCGCTCCGACCGACGGTATCATCGCTTTGCTGGTCTCGGAGGCCGGAGAGGTGATCCAGCCCGGAGAGCCGGTTTTGACGATGACGACCGACCACGGGCGGTGGTTCTCGTTCACCGTTCGAGAAGACCGTCTTCATGGGTTGACGGTCGGCTCGAAGCAGAGGGTGATGCTCGATACCGGCGAGACAATCGAGGGGGAGGTCACGGAAATGCGCCCGCTCGGCGAGTTCGCGACATGGCGCGCCGCCCGCGCGGTGGGCGATCACGACCTCAACAGCTTTCTCGTTCGGATCGATCCCGTTTCGCCGCCTGCGACTTTGCAACCCGGAATGACGGTGTCGCTTGGCGCGACTCCGCAGACAGTTAATGACGCCGAAGCTTCATGGCGGAGACGCGCTACTGAGACTGTGTCAGGTATTTTGCGAACCTTTCGGCTATCGGGTCAATGAGATCGCACCCTCCGGGAGCGCTTATGTTCTGCCGGGAAGCCTGAAAGCAATGGCCGCGACATTATCCCGGCGCTTTCCATTGGCCCACTTCGGCGGACCTCCGTGCTTCCCCGGTGACCCTTGTACGCGCGCTTCCTGGCGCCTTCCTGCCGTTCGGCCAAAGGTCGCTATCCGCCCTTTCGAGGCGTCCGAACTGGGACGCCAAGCGTTGCGGGCGCCGCCGGGCGTCGACCTACTTCGGAGAGAATTGCGCAAAGGCGCCGGCGTAGACCTTGCCGAGCGGCGGGGCGTAGGCGTTGCGCTTGGAGGTTCTGAGCCCGAGGCGCGCTATCGCCTCGGCGAGGCCGACGGCGCAGGCGACGCCGTCGAGCACCGGGACGCCCGCCTTGCGCGCGAGATCGCGGGCGAGATCGGTCATGCCGGCGCAGCCGAGCACGATGGCTTCCGCCCCGTCCTCGATGAGCGCCCGGCCGATCTCCGCTTCGATCGCCCAGCGGGCGCCGGAGCCCGGCTCCTCGAGGGCGAGCACGGGCACGTCGGCGGCGCGAACCTTCGCGCAGCGCGAAGCAAGGCCGTATTTGACGAGATTCTTCTCGATCGGCGCGATCGAGCGCGGAAGCGTGGTGACGACGCTGAACCTGTCGGCGATGAGGCTCGCTAGGTGGAATGCGGCCTCGCCGATGCCGACGACGGGCGCTTCAGTCGCGCAGCGCGCCGCCTCGAGGCCGGTGTCGTCGAAACAGGCGACGACATATGCGTCGGCGTCGTCCGCCCTGGCGATTTCCGCCAGGAGCCCCGGCACGGCGAAGGCCTCGTCGTAATAGCCCTCGATCGACGGCGGCCCGAATTCCGGATTGACCGCCAGAACCTCGACGCCTGGCGAGGCGGCGGCGCGCGCCGCCGCCCCGATCTTCGCCGTCATCGAGGCGGTGGTGTTCGGATTGACGACACAGATCCGCATGGGCCGCCCTTCAGAGATCGCCGCCGAGATAAAGGTGGCGGACCCGCTCATCCGCCGCGAGGTCGGCGGAGAGGCCGGAGAGCGCAACGGATCCGGTCGCCATGGCGTAGGCGCGATGCGACACTCGCAGCGCCATGCGCGAATTCTGCTCGACCAGCAGCACGCTGACCTTCTCGTCGCGGTTGATGGCGACGATCGAGCGGGCGATGTCCTGCACGATCTTCGGCGCGACGCCGAGCGACGGCTCGTCGAGCAGCAGGAGCCGCGGCTTCGCCATCAGGGCGCGGCCGATCACCAGCATCTGCTGCTCGCCGCCGCTGAGCGTCCCCGCCGCCTGACGCAGCCTGTCCTTGAGGCGGGGAAAGCGATGCACCACGTCGTCGAAGGAGGCGCGCACGCCAGCAGCATCCGAGCGCGAAAAGGCGCCCATCATCAGATTGTCGCGCACGCTCATGATGGGAAACACCCGCCGGCCCTCGGGAACCATGGCGATGCCGAGCCTGACGATCGCCGCCGGGTCGAGGCCGTCGATGCGCTTCCCCTCGAATGTGATCGACCCCTTGCGGATCCGGTTAAGGCCGGTGATGGCGCGCAGGATCGACGATTTGCCCGCCCCGTTCGCGCCGATAAGAGCGACCGTTTCGCCCTGCTTCAAGTCGATCGACACGCCCTTCAGCGCGTAGACGTGATCGTAGTAGAGCTCGACGCCGGCAAGGGAGAGCATCTGCGCCATCGCCTAGAGCCCGATCGTTTCGTCTTCGACGCCGAGATAGGCTTCGATCACCTTCTCGTCGGCGCGGATCGCCCCCGGCGTCCCCTCGGCGATCTTGACGCCGAAATTGATGACGACGATCCGGTCGGAGATCTTCATCACCGCCGCCATGTCGTGCTCGACGAGGAGCAGCGTGACGCCGCGGTCGCGCACCGCCCGCACCATCTCGACCGCCCGGTTGGTCTCGTCGGCGTTCATGCCGGCGAAGGGCTCGTCGAGCAGCAGGATTCTCGGATTGGCGGCGAGCCCGATGGCGACCCCGAGGGCGCGCAGGTGCCCCTGCGGCAGGTTGCTCGCGATCTCGTTGCGGACGGGCCCGAGGCCGAGGAACTCGAGAATCTCGTCGCTCGAGCGGCCGAATTCGGCTTCGTCGCGCTCCGCCGCCGCCGTGCCGAAATAGAAGCCGAGCAGGCTCGCCCGCGAGCGCAGGTGATGGGCCACGATGACGCTCTCGCGCGCCGTCATCCCCTTGAAGATCGTCGTCTCCTGGAAGGTGCGCACGACCCCCTTGCGCGCCACGATATGCGGCGCGAGTCCGGAAATCGTCTCGCCTTTGAACCTCACCTCGCCGCGCGTCGGCTTCACGAAGGACGAGATGAGCTTGAAGATGGTCGACTTGCCCGCGCCGTTGGGGCCGATCACCGACAGGATCTCGTTCTCCTCGACGTCGAACGAGACCTCGTTGACCGCGGTCAAGCCGCCGTAGCGCTTGGTGAGGTCCCTGACCGTGAGGATCGGCGCCATGCTCAGCCCGCGCGCTTCGACGGCAGCCGGAGGCTCAAGGGGCCGTTCGGCAACCGAATGCTGAGCAGGCCGTTCGGCAGCAACAGCATCAACAGGATCATCACGCCCGAATAGATGAGCAGCTGATATTCGCCCGTCTGGAACAGAAGATCCCAGCCGAAATAGAGAACGAGCGCGCCAAGCATCGGGCCGAACACGTAGCTCAAGCCGCCGAGGAAGCAATACAACATGAAATTGACGCTGTCGTTGACGGTGAAGCTCGAGGGATAGATCGACTGCGCGATCGCCACGAAGATCGCCCCGCCGACCCCGCCGAGGAACGACGAGATCGCGTAAGCGAGCACACGCAGCATCGGGACGTTGAGGCCCATCGAGGAGGCCAGCTCCTCGTTCTGCCTCAGCGCTGCGAAGAGCCGCCCGACGCGCGAATTCACGAGGCGCCAGAGCCCCGCGAAGGTCAGGACCATCATCGTGATGGAGAGGAAGTAGAAGGCGAGGTTCTTGTCGACGAAGGAGTCGAACGCCGGCACGATCGTGACGCCGAAAAGGCCGATCCGGCCCGGAGAAGGGATGCTGGTGATGCCCTTGGCGCCGCTGGTGATCGGCAGCGCCAGCGCGGCGAGCCGGGCGACCTCGGTCAGGACCAGCGTGACCATGGCGAAATAGACGCCGCGGAGCCGCAGGATCGGCAGGCCGACCAGGGCGCTGGCGGCGGCGCAGAAAAGGCCGGCGAGCGGCAGGCTGAGCCAGAAGGAAACCGCATAGGTTGCGACGAGGATCGCCGAAACGTAGCCGCCGCCGAGCGCATAGGCGCCCTGGCCGATGTTGATCCGGCCGATGTAGAAGGTGAGCCACACCCCGCCGCTCGCGATCGCCAAAAGCGCGACAGAGCTCAGCGTGTAGAGGAGGTCGGTCCGCCCGGTCGCGGCGATCATCCACGGCGCGGCGACATAGACGACGGCGAGAAAGACCGCGACCGCGGCCGCGCGCGTTCCGCGCTCCTTGCCGGTCATCGGCTTATCCCCACGGCTTGCCCATCAGCCCGTTGGGGCGGACGGCGAGGAAGATCATCAGCGCAACGAAGATCACGAGATAGGTGATGTCGCCGTAGGCGTGCAGGACCGTGAGGCCGACCGACTCCAGCATGCCGAGGATGAAGCCGCCGGCGATCGCGCCCCCGACGACGCCCGCCCCCCCGATCATCACCATCATGAAAGCCTTGATCGAGATCGGCCCGCCGATCCCGGAATTGACCCCGGTGATCGTGACCAGGAGGCCGCCGACGAGGCCGGCGAGCATCGCGCCGAGCGCAAAGCCGACGAGACCGTAGAATTGGACCGGCACGCCCATCAGCTGCGCGGCGACCCGATCCTGCGCCAGCGCCCGCATCGCCCGGCCGGGCTTGGTGAACTGCATCATCAGGATGAAGGCGACAATGAACAGGACCGCGAGGCCCGCGACGACGATGCGGTCCCACGGCAGGATCAAATTGTCCCAGAAGAAGACGCCGTTGACGATCTTGGGCACGCCGCGCTGCTTCTCGCCGAACAGGATCAGGATCGCCGCGTCGAGAAAATAGGCGACGCCGGCGGCGAGCAGCATGGTGCTCTCCTCCCGCTCGCTGCGCCGGATCACCGTGCGGAAGAGGAGGCGCTCGATGAGCGCGCCGAGGACGGCGAGCGTCACGGCGGAGGCGAGGAGCGCGACGACGAAGGGCAGCTTCATCAGCCCGTAAACCTCATAGGTGACGAAGCCGCCGAGCACGTACATCTGGCCGTGCGCGAAATTGAGCACGTTCATCAGCGCGAAGATCAGCGTCAGCCCGAGCGCGATCACCGCGTATTGCGCGCCGAGGTAGAGCCCGTTGGCGACGACCTGCTCCATGCGCTTGTCCCCGAGCATCCCTTCTCCCCTTGCGGGAGAAGGTGTCGCCGAAGGCGACGGATGAGGGGCCCGGCGCCATGGGCGCCTTTGACCCGCGCCTCGCGGCGCGCTCCCTCACCCCAACCCTCTCCGCAAGGGGAGAGGGAGCCGCGTTCAGTCGACGTTGGCGATGAACAAAGTCTTGAACTTGCCGTCCTCATATTCGTTGACGACGAGCGGCACGGCGAGCTGCCGCTTCTGGCCGAACGACGTCGTGCCGACATAGTGCAGCCTGGCCGACGGATCTTTCAGATAGGGATTCGGCGCGGAGAAGGTGTCCATCGTCTTCTTGAACTCGTCGACGTTGTCGATCGCCTTCGGGTCGGCCTTGAGCGTGTCGACGATATATTGCAGCGCATAAATCTTGGTGTTCGACTCGTCGTTGTATTCGCCGAATTTCTTGGTGTAGCGGTCGATGAACTCGTCCATCGTCTTCGACCGGATATCGGGCGTCGAGGCGCCGCCGACCGAGATGAAGCCGTTGGCGAGATCGCCCGCCCCTTCCTCGAGCACCTTGGCGTCCTGCGCCGTTTCGCACGAGATGAGGCCCTTGTAGCCGAGCTCCCGCGCCGAGCGGATGAGCTGCGGCGCATTGGCCGGGGCGACGCCGGACAGCACCAGGAGATCGGGCTTCAGCTTGACGATCGGGGTCAGCACCGGCGTGAAGTCGCTCGTATCGTTCTCGTAGGTGTCTTTGTCGGCGACCACGGTGAGGCCGAGCTTCTTGGCGGCCGCGACCCCGCTGTCGCGCTGGCTCAACGGGTCGGATTCGTTGGCGGCGACGAAGGCGACGGTCTTCACGCCCTTGTTGTCCTTCAGATATTTGTAGATCGCGGGGCCCGACTGGTAGCTCGCGACCATGCCGAGCACCGCGTTCGAGGCCGGCTTGGTGTAGAGCTCCTTCGGGAAGGCGTAGGGAAAGTACATGATGCCCGCCTTCTCCGCCACCGGGCGGACCGCCGCTGCGCCGTCGTCGACGTTCGGACCGACCACATAGTGGATGCCTTCCTGGGCCATCTTCTCCATGCCGGCGATGGAGCGCTTCGGATCCTTCTGGTCGTCGAAGGTGACGACGTCGATGTCATAGGTCTGATCGCCGATCTTTACCCCGCCGGTCGAATTCCACCAGTCGGCGAGGGTCTGCATCGAGCGCACGTTCGAGGTGCCCCAGGCGGCGGCGGGGCCGCTGGTCACGCCGACGAAGCCGATCTTGAGGACCTTGGTCGCCGCGTCGGCCGGTCCGGCCGCCAGGGCGAGGCTCAGCATTGAGGCGAGGCCCATCAGGGCGGCGCGGAACGACGGTGCTCGGTATGCCATGTTGAAGAATCCTCCCAGTGCAGCCGTCAGGGACGGCCTGGTCGCGGCCCCAGGGCGCGGAACCGCGCACGGCCGTGTCGAGGTTGCTTCGACGGAATTTTTTTGTCAACATATCTGTAAGAAATTGTCGACAATGAGCTATCATTTGTGCAGCCGCGCAAGATCGAGGCAAGCATTGCCGTATATTGCGCCAAGCTGACGGGAAGCGAGGAGCTTCTGAAAGCCGCGCGGGGCGCGACGGCGGGTCGAGAGCAGGACGGGGACGTGATGGACGATGGCATGACCTCGGCGGCGCCGGGCGAGCTTCGCCGCCCCCCTTCGGACGGGGCGATCTTCGACCGCATCGTCGCGGCCGTTTTGGAGCAGAAGCTGGCGGGCGGCGCCAAACTTCCCGAGGCGGCGCTTTGCGAGGCCTTCGACTGCAGCCGCTCGCAAATCCGCCGCGTGCTGGTCGTGCTGGCGGAGCGGGGCGTCGTCGCGCTGCATCCCAATCGCGGCGCCTTCGTCGCGAAGCCGAGCGCCGACGAAGCGCGCGACGTGTTCGAGGCCCGGCGCGCGATCGAGCGCTCGATTGTCCTCGCCGCGGCCGGCCGCATCGAGGCGGACGCGCTCTCCGAGCTGCGCGCCAACGCGCGCGCCGGCGGCGGCGCCGAGACCGCCGGCGACCGCAGCGAGTCGATCCGCCTGTCCGGCGAGTTTCATCTTCGCCTCGCCGAGGCGGCCGGCAACGCCGTGTTGACGCGGTTCCTCGAGGACCTCGTCACCCGCACCTCGCTTATCATTGGCCTCTACGGCTCGCGCGCCGTCCGCTCCTGCTCCGAGTCCGAGCACGACGCCCTCATCGACGCGCTCGCGCGCCGCGACGGCCCGGCGGCGGCCGCCCTCATGGAGCATCACCTCAAGCACGTCGAGAGCGCGCTCGACATTCGCGACGCCGAGCAGCCGCCGGCCGACGTCCGCCGGCTGTTCGGGCCGGGTTGAGAGGCGTGGCGCGGCGGCTATCGCGCTCTCCTTAACCTTGTCGCGAGCTCGTCGAAGGATGCTCCAAGTTTGCGCTGACCTCGGCGCGGCGCTGAGACCTCGCAAAAGGGCGGATACCGCGCCTACACGGGTCGCCTCGAGAAGGACCGGAGCCTGGGCGAAACCCCGCATTCCAGCGCGCCCCAAAATAGGGTTCACCGCCCTCATCAGACGTTCATATTGATGCTCCGATATCGTGGGCGCCAGTCGAGGGCGATTCTAGCTGTTCGGCGCAGAGACGCCTGACCGGTTTGCGCTGCGCCAGCGTTGACTCACGAGGCGTTGAGATCGTCGCGACGGGAGAGCGGCGACGCCATGTTGGCGTCGTGAGCTTTATTGCCGCCCTGGAGTAGTGTGGGTAAGTGGCAACCGAGTTTTGTGCCTCGGCTGCTCGAGGCTCTTGGCTTGAGCGTTCGGCGCAACGACCTTGAGACCCTTAAGTTAAGCTGCCTCAAGGTGAGCAGCCCCAATCCTCTCGCGCGCAATTTCGATGCGCTCGGGTTGCGCCTCTTCCGCCCGACCCAATGATTGAGCGGAATTATTCGCAACGGTTCGAGCCAGAAACCGACGCGGCCCACGAACGTCTCACTCGCGGGCTCAGAACTCTGTTGATGAGTTTTTCGGGCTCTCGCGCTGTGAGTGATCGCATACTAACCTCGGGAGCGTGGTGAATGCAGTTTGTTCCCGAACTAACCGCGTCCGATTTCGCGGTTCGGGCGCGGCCTCTTTCGCCTAGCGAGCGCCGCGCAAGCTCCAGAGAGAAGAAAAAGGGGCCCCCGGAGTCGGGGCGGGGCAAATCGCCGGAGTTGGGAATGATGAAAAAGACAATCTTGGCCGCATCCGTGGCCGGCAGCTTTTTGGTCCCCGTTTGCACCTGGGCCGAAGCTCAGAGGACGTTCAACCTGATGAATTTCGGCGCCGCGTGCGACGGGTCTCATGACGACACAGTCGCGATTCAGGCGTGGCTGAATAAGCTCAAGCCAAGCGTTCAGCTGGTGGCCCCTGCAGGAGTGTGCCTGTTTTCCACGCCGCTCACTGCGCTATTCGCCAACGACTACGACATCAGCGGCGCCGGTCCCTATACGACCACTTTTCGCTATGTCGGGCCCTCGACCGCGACAGACCTGCTCACAATCGGCGACACCGGGCACGGACTCGAGGCCGGTGTCTCCATCCACGACTTTCGCATCACCTCGGTGACGAAGATGACCGGCGGATACGCTCTTCATGCGCACGGACTGTTCCACGCGCTCGTATCGAATGTCGTGCTCGACGAATCCGGCAACGGCAGTCTCTGCGGCGGCTATTGGTTCGACGGCGCCAGCGGCGTCGACTTGGTCAACCCCAACGCCCACTCGAACCAGTCCTGCGGCGATGGCGTCCTGGTGAACGCGGCGCTCGGTGGAGTGGCGGAGCTCAGGATCGCCGGCGGCGATATTGGCGGTGGATTTAAAAGCGGCCTGCACATGGCGGGCGGTTTCGGCGGCCTGCGATGCGATGGCACGAACTTTCATCGGAATACTTACAATCTCCTTGTCGATAACGCCGTAGTCCAAACGCCCAATCGAGAGTTCCACCAAGGAAGCACCTGCGCCTTCGATTCCGCGTTCGTTTCCGGAGTTTTGGTGAATGACGCCCAGTCAAACGGCGGGGGAACGATCGATCTCGCAGGTTGGGAAGCTTCGGCGCAGACCGGCGCGGGCATCGACATTCGATCCTTTCGCGGCGGCGACATCGCGATTCGCGGCAGCAAAGTCTTTAACAACTGCCAGGACGGAGTTTACATTGAGGATCCAACCGTCCGTGTTTTTCTTGCCAATACGGCTGGGATCAATGGCAATGGGAATTCGGGCCTTGCCGGATGTCATGTTGCGAGTGGCAGAGGTTGGGGCGTAAATGCAGCGTCGCCAACCTCCCACGTCGTCAATTGCTCCGTTCCGTGGAACAATGCCGCGGGCGCCCTCTCCCCGAATGTCATCACCAGCGGGCAGTGCATGTAGGCGTGGTATCGTTTTGAAGACGGCTCGACGGCGAGAGACTCAGACGCTCACTTGCGCATCGAACTCAGGCTCGTAGCGACGGAGCCGAGCGGGAGCGTCTCGACAGCTACTGTGCGATGGCGCAACTTATGCTTTCAGTCGTAGGCCCGCTTTCTCACGCTTTTTACCCGTTGATGGGGCCGATCTCGAAGGGCTGCTCAGGGTCGATTCTGCGCCTTTCAATCTCCGACCAAACGGGCGCCAAACGTCAGGTTCGAACCGCTCATAGACAACGTGCGATTGACCGTAGCGGTCAGGCTACGCTTCGCGGCCTGACTCCGGCGCCTTGCGCAACCCCCCGTCGCGCTGCCGCAGATATTCCCGCACGTCCTCAATCGAGTCGCGCAACAGCTCCGCCATTCGCGCCCTCGCCAGCTCGGCGTCTCCTTCGCCGATCGCTTCGAATATGGCCCGGTGCTGAATAAGCCGATTGTCCTTGATGCGCCCGGCGCCCTGCCAGCTGAGGCGGAACGTGCACTCGAGCGCGGTGTGGATCAGCCCGCCGAGCGCGGCGAGGAAGCGGTTTCCGCTCGCCTCGAGAATCGCCATGTGGAAATCGAGGTCGGCGCCGATCAGGTCGCCCGCGCCGTTCTTGAACCTGTCCATGCGGGCATAGGCTTCAGCGATGCGCTCGACCGTCGCGGGGGAATGGAGCGCGGCCGCGAGCGCGGCCGCCGCCGGCTCCACCATCTGGCGCAGCACGAAGAGCTCGTCGACGAATTGCTCGTTGGGCGTCGCCCGGAGGTGCCAGGCGAGCACCTCCGAATCGAGCAGGTTCCACTCGGATCTCGGGCGCACGCGCGTGCCGATCTTCGGGCGCGCGAGGATCAGCGCCTTGGCGCTGAGGATGCTGTAGGCCTCCCTCAGAGCGGTGCGCGACACGGAAAAGCGCGCGCACATCTTGGCTGCGTTGGGCAGGAGTGTGCCGGGCGGATAGACCCCTGCCACGATATCCTGGCCGAGCCTCGCCGCGACCTGGCTATAGATATTGCGCGCGAACGCCCCGTCCTCGCGCCCCTGTCTCGCGATTCGGCCGAGCGGCGCGCGCCCGGACGCCGGGCGATGCCGCATCAATGCGTCTGTCGATGACTTGGCGATGCGCCCCACGGATCTTCGCGCCTCAGGTTGTGCCTCCCAATCGCAGCGAGCCGACGATCGAGCGTTGCAGAACGATGAACAGGAACAGGAGGACTCCGCCGCTGATCATGATCCAGGCTCCGTTCAACGAGCCGTTGAAATTGATCAGCGTCGCGATCAACCCGAAAATCATTCCGCCGAACAGCGTGCCCGCGACCATGCCCACGCCGCCCGTCAGCATGGTGCCGCCGAGCACGACCGAGGCGATCGCTGATGGCGACGAGCTCGTCGAGCTCCGACGAGGCCACCAATAGAGCGAGGCCCTGCTCGCACAGCCTGCGGATCAGCGCCACGATTTCCGCGTGGGCGCCGACGTCGATGCCGCGCGTCGGCTCGTCCAGGATGAGGATGCGCGGCTCCGAGACGAGCGCGCGCGCGAGCACGACCTTCTGCTGGTTGCCGCCGGACAGCTGGCCGACCCGCTTGTCCGCGTCGGGCGTCGCGATCCCCAGAGCCGTGATCATCTTCTGCGCCAGCTCCTCCTGCTCCTCCTGCGACATCCGCCGCAGCCATCCGCGCTTGGTCTGCAGGGCGAGGACGATGTTCTCGCGCACGGTGAGCTCGAGGATGAGGCCCTCGGCCTTGCGGTCCTCGGGACAGAAGGCCATCCCGCGCCGCAACGATTGTCTCGGCGAATGGGCCGACATCGGAGCGCCTCCGACCGCGAGGCGTCCGGAATCCGGCCGGACCGCGCCGAAGATCAGCTTGGCGACTTCGGTGCGCCCCGAGCCCAGCAGTCCGGCGAGGCCGATGACCTCCCCGGCCCGCACGGAGAGGTCGAACGGCGCCATCAGGCGCCGCCGCCCGAGGCCTTCGGCCGCGAGAATCGGCTCGCCTTTCGCGACGGACGGCGCCGCCGCCAGACGCTTCTCGGCGCGCTCGAGCTCGCGTCCCAGCATCAGGGAGATCAGCTTCACCGGCGGCAGATCCGGCGTCGCCGCCGATCCGACCAGACGTCCGTTGCGCAGGACCGAGATGCGGTCGGCGATCCGGTACACCTGGTCGATGAAGTGGGTGATGAAGACGATCGCGATGCCGCGCCGCTTGAGGTCCCGCATGATCCCGAACAGAAGCTCGGTCTCGTTGGCGTCGAGGCTCGCGGTCGGCTCGTCGAGCACGAGGACCCGCGTATCGTCCTCGAGCGCGCGGGCGATCGCGACCAGCTGCTGGACGGCCACCGAATAGGAGCCAAGCGGCCGCTCGACGTCGATCTCGATTTTGAGCCGCATGAGCCGATCGCGCGCCACCTTGCGCGCCTCGCGCCAAGCGATCAGTCCGAACCGGCGCGGCTGGCGGCCGAGCGTCAGGTTCTTGGTCACCGACATGGTCGGGACGAGGTTGACCTCCTGGTAGACCGTGCCGATGCCGAGCGCGCGCGCTTCGCCGGTCGAGCCGATCTCGACCGGGCGCCCGTCGAGACGGATCTCGCCCTCGTCGCCGCGCAAGGCGCCGGTCATGATCTTGATCAGCGTCGACTTGCCCGCTCCGTTCTCCCCGAGCAGCGCGTGCGCTTCGCCGGCCTCGACGCGAAAATCGACGCGCTCCAGCGCCCGCACGCCGGGGAACGCCTTCGACACCCCGAGCATCTCGATTCGCGCGGTCAAGGTTTCCGCCTCTTCGTCCGCCCTCATCCTGAGCCCTCTTTGCCGCAGGCAAGGGGCCTCGAGGATGCGGACATCAACGCACTATTGCCGGGGTCCGGCTCGCAGACAAGCCGGAGCCCATCTTGGAGGGGCGGCGTCTCCCCGCCCCAAGGTGCGCGAGACGCGCACCTTCCGCCGGCCTCGCGACCCCTCAATCCGCCGCCGTCGCCGCGGTGTGCAGATCGGAGGGGATCTTGACCCACTTCGGCAGATCCTTGTGGTCTTTGAGGTACTGCGTGACCACCGGATAGATGTACTTGCCGATGGCCGACTTCAGCTCCACCGACGCGTTGGAGTCGCCGGCCGCCAGCGCCTCCTTCATCGCCGGCACGTAGTCGACCGACACCATGAGAAACTCCTTGCCGGGCTTCAGGCCCGCTTCCTTCATCGCCTGGATGGCGCCGAGCTGCATGTTGTCGTTGTGGGCGAACACGCCGCAGACGCCCTTGAGGTTGTCGGTCGACTTGATGAAGGCCTCCATCACCTTCTTGCCGCCGTCGGTGGTGAAGTCGCCGCTTTGCGTCTTGATGATCTTCATGTCCGGGAAGTTCGAGATGACGGCCTCGAAGCCCTTCTTGCGCTCGATCGCCGGCGCCGAGCCGACCGTTCCCTGCAGCTCGACGATGTTGCAGTTCCCCTTGCTCGCCTGGGCGAGCCAGGCGCCCGCGAGCCTGCCCTCGAGGTTGAAGTCGGCGGAGATGCGGGTGACGAACAGCGACTTGTCGGCGACGTCGCGGTCGGCGAGGAACACCGGAATGTTGGCCTTCTTGGCCTCTTCCAGCACCTGGCCCCAGCCGGTCACCACGACCGGCGCGATGATGATCGCGTCCACCTTCTGGGCGATGAACGCCCTGACCGCCTTCAGCTGCTCCTCTTCCTTGCCCTGCGCGTCGGCGAACTTGAGGGTGATGCCTTCCTTCTTCGCCTCCTCCTGCATGTCCTTGGAGAAGGCCGGACGCCAGTCGCCCTCGTCGCCCACCTGCGAGAAGCCGATGGTCACCGCGAAAGCCGGCGATGCGGCGAGAATCAGCGTCGCGCCGACGGCCGCGCCGCTCAGCCATGTCATGAGCCGCATACAGTTCCTCCCTGATTTGGCCACCCGTTGGCGCGTCAGCTGGCAGGAAAAGCCTTCGCCGGGAATGACCGCCAATCATCATACAATAATACGATATTAAGAGAGCGGTCAATGCCGAGCCGGGCAAGGGGGTCCAGTTTGCACTTCAGGCCAGGCACGAACCCGGGTGCGCCGGAGGTTGCATCTGGAGGCTCCGGTTCGATTCCGATTTGGCGGCGCCGCCGAGGTTGCGGGCGCCTTGAAGCGGACTCAGCCGCTAAACTGCGCTTTCAGGTATTTCAGGTCGCTTCCGAGGTGGTAGGCGCCAGAAGGAGTCCAGCTTTTGACGGCGGCGCCTCCCCGTAAGTCGATTGAGAAGGCAATGTGCGATGCGACCTCGAAGCCGAATTCCAGCTATTGAATTGCGCCCAGACGTGCGCCTCCACATTCTCTCCAAAGCGATGGCTCGGGCGCGGCCGGCCGCATGACCCTCGCCCGACGCTGGCCGGCGCACAAGCGATCGCCGTGGCCCATAGAAAAGCCGAATTTCTTGAAAGACAATCACGGGCATGTCTCCCGAGAGGATTGGGAGAGCCTCGAAACATTGATCGCGCCGCTACGCGTTCACCGATTTTTGACGGAGACGTTGCAGGGAGACATTCGAGAGCCCGGCCGAGTCGTCGTGGCCAGGGTTCGTAGCGTCGCCCGGATGCGCGTTAAGAAATCCGGCTTAGGTTCTTCTTTCTCCACAACGGGTCCATCGGGAGCCGCCCCTCAGCAATGATTACGGTCTATGCGCTTGTCTGGTGTCACACCCTCGGCCCACCCAGTCATCCGGCTCAGGCATGCTTGAGCTACGGGGGTCAGCCGACATTCTCTTCTATTGAAGAATGCCTGGCCTACGCCGCGCCGCTCAAGCAGCGCATCGCCCCTCGGACGCCGAAAGCCACGACGCTCACGGTGGAATGCATTGCGAGGAGCGTCTCCGGGCCGAAGGCGACAGGCGAGACGGCCGGGGCCGAACCGCTTTCGAGGCCGAAAGCCGATCCGCTGGCGGCTCGCCCAGGCGGATCGTCCAATCGCGCTGCAATCGCCAAGGTTGAGTCGACCAGTCCATTTGCGTCTGCGCCGAACGCGCCGCTCCCGCCTCCCGCGCGTCCCAAGCACGAGAAATCGATCAAGGCTCCCGACGCGACGCAAGCTGCGGCCGAGCCTCCTCCTTCGCCGCCGGCCGCGCCTGCTCCACCGCCGCCTGCCGCACCTGCCGCCCAGCCAGGCAATCCCCTCCTGCGCGCCGTCGGGGACGCCTTCAAAAGCGGCGGGTCATAGGGCATTTGAGGACCAGGTCCGCACGTGCCATGTGGCGGCCTCGGCAGCGTCCTCGAGCCAGATCAGGCCCTGGCCCTCCGCGTTGAGCCGAGCCCCGTAGTCCACGCTGCCAAGGTCGCCACGTTCTCACCCATGGGCTGACGGTTGGCCGCGATTGCCCAGAAATCCCTTGGTCCCGGCCGGCAAGACACGCCTACAGCTCGGACTCGATCGCCCGGAGCAGACGGAAGCGCTCGCCGTCATTGCCGGCGAGCGAGATCACGAAGCGGACCCGCCCATGGCTTTTGGTGTCGGCGTAGCCGGCGAGCGTGCGGATTCCCTCCATGGTGCCGGTCTTGTCCATGCCGCCGTCATGGCCGTGGAGCAGGTCGGCGTGGGGCGCGAAGAGCGCGAGCACTTTGGCGAGGCCGCGGGCGGTGAAGCGGTCGTCGCGGCTGATGCCCGAGCCCTCCTCGAGATGGATGGCCCCGGCGAGGCCGTTCGCGGCGAGCATCCCGTTCGCGACCTGGAGCGACTTTTCCAGGCTGACCGGCCCGCCGAGGCCATGTGCGCCGATCTCCAGGAAGACCTGGTTCGCGATGTAGTTGTTCGAGGCGCGAAGCAGTTCGACGAGGATCTCCGAAAGAGGCCGGGACTGGTGGACGTAGACCGGCTTCAGTCCCACAGGCACGGTTCCGGTCGAGATCTTGCCCTTCACGCTGCCGCCGGCCCGTTCGATGAACGCGGCGATCAGCTCGCCGGCATACTGGAGGCTCACCGCGGGATCCTGGCTAAGGCTGATGCGACCCGCTTCCGCTAGGGCCGCGCGCCCGG
>DASRSL010000055.1:0-1916 GCA_035656495.1 Roseiarcus sp. | reverse complement strand
CAAGTCGTAAATCCGCGTTCGGCCCGCGCCGACGATCGTCGGCGCGGGCTTTTTTGTTTGCCAGTCAGGTCAGAGCGTCGCAAAAACTTCGCTCAGGCCGGAGATGGACGCGGCGCCCCGCGTTACGGCCCAGTGCGCAAGGGATTCTCGGTGGTCTTGCTGCTGCTCGTAGTCGCCGATTTTGGCGATGGCGGAGCCATCCCCGTGGTTTTGCTGCCGCCCGCCGCCTGCGGCGCTTCCCGCGGCTCAGCCGCCGCCTGCGACTTTTCCCGCGGCTCAGCCGCCGCTGGCGGGGCGTGCGCACTCGTCTCCGCGGCGATTTCGCGTTCGGCCTGATGCCAGTGCTCGTGGTCTCGGCCGTGCACCTGTCCTTCATCCATCCAGATGGCGAAGGCGCGACGTCGCACCCTCTCGATATGGTCGGCGTCGCCTTCATTTTTGTCTTTGTTTTCATTCATCGCTCTACCTCCCTGAAACTCCCCTATTCTTAGATCAGAAGCGCCGGGGGCGGGAGTTGGTTCCGGCCGGCTTCGTCGCCGCGTGGAGATCGCCCTCTAGTCGGTCGCCCCGAGATCCGCAGCCATCAGACGCGACGGATCGGAATCGGGGGGCACGATCCGCGCGATGCGGTGCGGCGCGAGCGCTCCCGAATCGGCCGCCGCCAATCTATCCGTGGCTCTCGCGATCCAATCTCTCTGCAACGCGCCGACATCGGGCGGCGCTGCCCAGAGTCTGCAGACCAGCGACGATTCACCGCCGTCCAGACGATCGACGAAGACGTCCGGCGGCGGTTTCTTCAGCACGCGCGGATCGGCCGCGAGCCATCCGAGCAAGACGGCGCGAGCCCGCTCGAAATCGCTCTTTTCCGGCAGTCCGACGGCGAAACTCAGCAGCCTCCGCTGATTTCGCGTATGATTCCGCAGCGGGAAATTCCAGATCGTCGAGTTCGGCGCGAACACCAGGATTCCGTCGTAGGTTTCGATCAGGCTCGCGAACAGACCGATCTCCCGCACCGTGCCGGCGATCGGGTTGCCGGCTACGACCTCGACATAATCTCCGATCCGAAACGGCCGCAGCCAGATCAGCATGATGCCCGCTGCGATGTTGGACAGCGTGCCCTGCAACGCGAGGCCGATCGCCAGACCCGCCGTGCCGAGCACGGCGAGCAGTGAAGTGGTCTGCACGCCGATCTGGCTCAACGCCGCGATCAGGACGAGAACAATCACCACATAACGAACGGTCGAGGCGAGAATGGGCCGAATCGTCGGATCGACATGGGGGGCGCCGACGAGCAACCGCGCGATCGAGCGTGACGCCCATTGCGCGACGAACATTCCGAGGCAGAGGACGATCGCCGCGCTGACTATGCGGGGAACGAAATCGAGTGACCACGCCCAGGCCAGGCTCGCCAGCGCATCGAGATTTCGAGGCGTGAGTGGGTTATCCATTCGCTGCCCCCCTCGGAAAAGCGAAGCCGCCGCGGCCGCGAAAATTCCGCCGCGACATATACGCGAAATAGGGGGACTGGGACAGTGTCGCGTCCGATCCGAGCGACGGCGCACCGTCACTGCGAGAGGAGCGAAGCAGCCCCGACCAGGGCCACCGGCGTCACGACGAGTTCACCCCGTCATTGCGAGCGCAGCGAAGCAGCGCAGCGGGCCACGAGACAAGTCCCTGTACCGCGCGCGTCGCGTAGTCCGCTGTTGCCACTCCGGAACCGCCGGCGGAACGAGGGGCGTGTGAATCGGCGAGCGAGCGGCGGCGGGACCTTGGATTGCTTCGTTGCGCTCGCAATGACGGTTGTTCGCGATGACGGATGCTCATCCCCGATCGCGGCGCTTCGATTTGCGCCCGTCGTCGGCCTCCGGCTTCTGGATATGGTCTGCCTGGTAGTCCTCGCTTTCGGCGGTATAGGG
>DASRSL010000054.1:0-2840 GCA_035656495.1 Roseiarcus sp. | reverse complement strand
GCGTCAGCGGAGGATGGCGGAGGCCGGCTATTTTGATTCGCGATGCAAAGGCCCGAAAGGGCCGGCGGAAAATAGCCGGGCGTAGCCATTGCCGGTCCGGACCGCCTGCCGTCCGATCGCCCTCTAGAAGGCCAGGGGCGCGACTCTGTCCGGCGTCACGGACCTCGTCCGACTCGTCCGACCGGCCATGACGGCCTTCGAACCGCCGCCGTTTACCCCGTCTCGGCGGTCGCCCAGAGAATGAAGCGGACGACGTCCTGCGGCGCGAGCTGGATGCGCAACACCGCCCGAAGGTCATCGACGCCGAACGCGCGCAGATCCTCGTTGAAGTCGCCGAGCCGGGGCGACAATCGGAGCGCCTCGATGCCTGCCGCTTCGGCGCGCTCGGCCAGAGCTGTCGCCGCCGCGTCGCCGGCCGCATCGGCGTCGCGGGCAATGTAGAGCCGGCGCAGCGTCAGCGGAAGCAGCATGGCGGCGAGATGGTTGGCGGAGAGGGCCGCCGCCATCGGCAAGGTCGGCAGCACGCAACGCAGGGACAGCATGGTCTCGATGCCTTCGCCGGCCGCGAGCACGTCGCCCGCCACACCGAAGCGGACCGCGTTGCCGAGGAGGTCGCCCATCGCGCGCCGCGGGGTGTCGATCGGCGCCTTGCCGAGACGGATGGCATCGAAGCCGTCGGGATCGAGCCAGGTGCGATGCGCGCCGGTAATCCGGTCGTCGAGGTCGGTTACTCGGGCGATCATCGCGGGCCAGGTCTCGGTCGGCGAGCCGTCGTCCGGGCGATAGTAACAGCGCGGGTGGAAGCGCAGGCTGCCGCCGTCATCATCCGCCGCGCACGCGGGTTCGGCGAGCGGCTTGGCCGTATACGGCCGATTCCGCGCGTCGTCCCGCCGACCCCGCCGAAGACGCGGGATCAGGAGCTTTACGACCGACGGCGGCAATTCCGCAACTGACACATTCAATCAACCAATCGGAATGGAGACGAATAATGAATATCGCCAACGATGGGCCTCGCCGGGGCGAGCGGTCGCTCACCCATCAGCTGAAGGCAAAGAGCCGGCGGCGCCGGGAAAGCCTGGAGCGCTTGCGCTTGCCCTCGCCTGCGCGGGCGCCGCGCAACGACCCGCTGCCCAACCTCGACCTCGTATACGTCCCGCTCGAGGACCTGCGGATGCCCGCGCGTGAGATCCGCAAGCTCGACCCGGCCCACGCGCGCGAGGTGGCGAATGCGATCAGCACGCTCGGCTTCTGTGCGCCCGTCCTCGTCGGCAAGGACAACGCCGTCATCGACGGCGTTGTTCGCGTCGAGGCGGCTCGGCAGCTCGGCCTCGGTCGCGTTCCGTGCGTGCGAATCGAGCACCTGAGCGAGAGTGAGCAGCGCGTATTGCGCCTCGCCGTCAATCGCCTCGGGGAAAAAGGCGAGTGGAACCTTGACGAGCTCAAAATCGAGTTCGAAGAGTTGATCGTGGCCGACGCGCCGATCGAGGTCTGCGGCTTCACGTTCGACGAGATCGACCATATCGTCCTCGGCCAGGTCGACGACGCGATCGAACAGGGGCCTCTCTCGCCGGAGGCTGGCGCAATCGCCGTTGCCCGCCTTGGCGACGTTTTTGACCTCGGCCCGCACCGTCTCGTTTGCGGCAGCGCGATCGACCGGGAGACGATGCGGCGGCTGATGCAGGGCGATCCGCCCGCTCGCCTCCTCCTGACCGACGAACCGTACAACGTCCCGATCGCCGGACATGTGACCGGCGGTCGGCATCGCGAATTCGCCATGGCGTCGGGCGAGATGACCGACGCCGAATTCATCGCCTTCAATGAGGCCTGGATGGCGGCGGTCCTTCCCTGCCTCTGCGACGGCGCCGTCTTCGGCACCTACATCGACTGGCGCGGATACCCGACCGTCCACTCCGCTGCAGTGAAGCTCGGCCTCAAGCCCCTCAACCTCGTCGTTTGGACGAAGACCAACGCCGGCATGGGCAGCCTCTACCGCTCCCAGCACGAGTTGCTGCCCCTGTTCAAGAACGGCTCTGCTCCGCACTTGAACAACGTCGAGCTTGGCAAGCGCGGGCGCTGGCGCTCGAACGTCTGGACCTATCCCGGCGCCTCTTCGCTTGGTTCCGAAGCTCGCCGCGGTCTCGAGGATCATCCGACCGTCAAGCCGACCGCCATGCTGGAGGACGCGCTGCTGGACCTCAGCGACCGCGGCGACATTATCATCGACCCGTTCCTCGGCTCGGGCTCAACTCTTGTCGCGGCTGAGAAAACCGGCCGAGTCTGCCGCGGCGTCGAGCTCGATCCGCTGTATGTCGATGTGATCGTCCGCCGCTTCGAGGTCGCCACGGGCTTGGCCGCGGCCCTCGTCGAGACTGGCGAAACGTTCCAGGCTTTGGCGGTTCGGCGAGAACGCCAGGCGGTCCTTGCTGAAGAACACGCGGCATTGTGACAAGTCCATTGCCGCACCGAGTCGCCAGAACTTTGCGCTCGTGGTGATACTGACTTGCTGCAGGCGCACGAGCGACATTCGCCGGCACGCCGCCTTGCAGAAGGCTACGAACTATCGAACGGAAACGGCCGGTGTCAGTCAGAAAGCAGTCAAATCAAAGGCGCTACGGTAGGGTTGCGCCAGGACCGACCGTTCCTGAAACAAGCTTCGAACGCGTCAGCTTGTCCCGGCGCGCAACGCTCGTCCCAAGCAATCGAACGTCGCGTATCGACGTCAAGCGGTCATTCCTGATTGCGGCCCGCAGGCGTCGCAATCGGGGAAGGAAACCGGACGGTCGCTGATCACCTGTCGTCAGTTTCCAAGATCGTTTCTTCCGAGTGAAAAACGACGTTCG
>DASRSL010000053.1:0-29293 GCA_035656495.1 Roseiarcus sp. | reverse complement strand
CAGCGCGATCCGCTCCGGCGGGGCGATCTCGGTCCAGGAGATCCACTCCTGGTAGTCCGTTCCGTCCGGTCCGTGCATCACGAAGTCCCACTCTCCGCCGACGCGGAACTCGAACGCCCGCGTGGTGGTGGTGAACCCCTCCGGTCCCCACCATCGCGACAGGTGCCGGACTTCGGTGAACGCCTCGAACACCAGCTCCCGTGGGGCGCTGATGACCCGGGAGATCACGATCTCGCGGTCGGCCGTCGCTGACTGCGCCGGCGCGTCGCGTCCTGTCGCTGCCATCCGTCACTCCTCCTGCCTTGCCTGCTTGAGGTCCTGCACGTACGCGTCCAGCCGGTCGAAGCGCTCGTTCCAGAACTGCTCGAACCCGCCGGTCCACTCGTGGACCGGTCGCAGCTCGCGGGCGTCAAGGCCGTACAGGCGCTGCTTGCCTGCCTTGCGGTCCCGCACCAGCCCGACCTCCCGGAGCACCCGCAGGTGTTTGGATGTCCCCGGCTGGGTCATCCCCAGCTCCCGGGCCAACTCGGTCACCGGCCGCGCACCCGCCCGCAGCAGTACCAGGATCTCCCGGCGCCGCGGCTCGGCAATCGCGTTGAAAACGTCCGACGTCGTCGCTGCTCGTGCCATGGGCGCCATCATATGCCGATATCGGCATGCGTCAAGTCGGACGAATCAAAGTGGGTCTCGTCAGATGACGATCGCGCAAGCAGAACCACCAGGATCTGCGCGCCGACCAGCGGCAGCCCGGTCAGCCAGTGCACGCCGGTGGTGGCCAGTTCCGGGCCGGGGTAGAACGACGACACCGCCAGCAGGTCATTGCCGGCGAAGAACCCGTCCCTCCCGACGAGGTCGAGCAGCGTGCTGAGGTGGAACGACTCTCGGTGCGGGTGGCCATCAGCGGATTGCTGAACAACCATATAGTCAAGACCTGTGGATCGGCGTGTCACGCGCCGCCGAGACGGGAACGCCGCTCGTTCCGCTCGGGACGCATGCGCTGCGCGGCATCGCATCGCCGTGTGAGGTTTTCACGATGGCGGAGTCATGACGGCGCCCGCCTGTTCATGGCGCGGAAGCGCAGCGGCGAGGCAATCCACGCGGCCGGACGGGGAGAGAAACGGATGGCCTCGCTCACGCTCGCGATGAAGGCGGCCGGCGGGTCGCGTCAGCTTGAATTTCGGGTATCGACCCTTTGCTGCCCTCCAATATTCCGGTGCGGGCGGAGAACACTACGAAGCGGGCGTAGGCGTTACGATCAGGTGGCACCGGGACCGGTCACTGACCGGCTCGCCGCTATGCGGGGCCGCCGGAAAGATGCCCCTGGCGCGATCCTGCGGTTGGTCGAGATCGAGGCCGGGCATTCACCGTAGCTGGCGCGCGTGATAACCGTAAGGGCCTAATCCGAAGCGGATTCGGTCTCGATGTCCTCCAGGCCTCGCAGCCGCGAAAACTCTCCAGCACTTCTGGGAAGCGTGATCGCAGGCGTGGTCCATCGTGAGCCGAACCTACGTGGAGGCTCGGCAGGCTTAGTCGACGTTCCCCGTTTTTCATCGAGAGCTGATCGGCCTGGCGCCGGGTCGCCGGGCCAAAGAAGGCGTGAGCCAACGGATGGCATGACAAAAACATCCCCTGAGAGTGGCGCTCATTTTGGCCGGTGTCGCGACTTCGCGCAGTGACGGGAGTCACAAGGCGGGAAAAAACGCGGAGATGCCGAGAACAAGGAGAAGGTTCCGCCCTCCTCCAAGCGCCGGAGCCCCAATCTCCGCCGGCCGCGACGACGAAACCCACCCGGTCCAAATGCTTCACAAGGCGCTTAGCGGCGATCTCCGCCATGATCTCGTCGGCCTCATCGTCGATCGCCTCGGCCAACCGGGTCGGGCGAGAGCAACAGCGACTTAAAACGAGATGGAACGCGGCACAATGGTAGAAATACCTATTGACGTTCCTGCTGGCTTCAGAGAACTTAACAGACGTTCTTTCTTTGAATGTTAGGTGGGCCGACGAATACGCCGGGGAAGACGCGTTCGCCGGCCCTTCCTTCGCGGCGTTAGTTTCCGCTGAGCCGCCGCGAGGCTCGCGGCGGTGGTTTCCGCTGCACCGCCGCGAAGCCAAAATCCAAACTGCCAAACGCCCGTTTAGCCGCGAGTTTTCGCTCCAATCGAGCAACTGCGCCGGGAGGGCATTTGGGATTGCACTTCTCCTGGCGACAAACACGCGCGCTGCCGGCTCTATTCGAAGCCGGATCAAAAATTTCAGGCGTCGTATCCGCGCCCCAACGCCGCATCGCCGATCTGCGCCGGCCGCTTCATGACGACGAAGCCGGCGCGCTCCAGAAGCTCCACAAGCCGCTTCGCGACAATCTCCGCCATGATCTCATCGGCGTTATGGATGCGCTTGCGGCCCTGGTATCGAAGCGCATAGGCGCGCGCAGCGGCAAGGTCGGACGGGTCGCCAGGTGTGAGCTTGTCGGCATCAGCCATAGTCGGACGATCCCCGCGGGTTATGAACAGAGCAAGAGCGTGCGGGCGCCAATACTCTTTGTCGCGGTGCTGCTCGCGGCCCCGGTCTGGCCGGATGCCCCGACACCTCGGCGCGGAGGTTGCTGGCGCAGTGGAAAAATCAAGACCTCGGTACGAGGCTGGCCGACGCCCTTGGAGATGATCCCCTCGCAACTCGCCGGCCTTCCAGAATACAGGGTCGCGCTCGGCTGCGATCGACTCGCTGAACAAGATGGCGTCAGAGCCCTTGACGATGCGCTCAAGCTCCGCGCGCCGATCTTCGATCGGCCGCCGGCGAAGTCCTTCCCGTTTAGTTGCAGAAGATCGAAGGCGACATAAAGCGGCGGTCGCCGCGCCGGCCCGGCGGGCCTAGCGGCTCGGCGTCTCCTCTGGAATCTCAGCAGCTAGCCCTGCGCTGGCGGCTCGAACTCCGGCTCGTCAACGATTTGCATCAGCTCGTCAATCGGGCCGACCTCGCCGCTTTAGGCGGGTACTGCACCGTGCGACACTTGGCATGTGTGGATGTTGCCAAGGCCCGGTCAGAAGCCCTTCCTTGTTTTGGGCTATATCAGCCAAGGGCCTCACCAGCCCCTCGGTGCTACTAATGGATACTCCGCAAGGGCCCATGAAGGTCGTCGAAGTTGCTGGTGTTCAAGACCTGGACGCCTGCATTGTGCTCGCCATTAAATGGAGTGACCGTATTGGGGCACCCAGCCGCTACGGCATCATCCGGTGAAGCAAACCAGAGTCCAAGGTGATACATCTGTATTGGGGGCGTTGGGGGGTTGGTGCTGGCGTCGCTGGGAAAGACCACAGGAGCAGATGCTGAGCCCGGAGCGACTGTGAACGTCTCCTGACTGAAGACGCCTACGAAATCGCCCACACCAAGGCCCTTAGAATCCGTTTTGATATCGCCCTGGTACCACGACAAGCCAAACGGGGCCTTGGGTACTTGTATGACGAATAAGTCGAACTCGGTATTTGCCGGCAATCCCGATACTTCGACGTGCAGATTTTGGTTGTTAGGCGTCGAGACAGTTACGCGGCCGCTCGCACCCGGTGCGCAGCTCGACGAGGACGCCACCATCTTGAAAATCTTGTTGTCGACAGCAAAAGAAGAGGTAGGCCAAGCAATACTAACTGCCACACAAGCGCTGAACGCGAGCGCATGTCTCATTTCGCTCCTCCCATAAGTTGAGCCGCACGTCGTGGCGACACAGTTATAGGCAAAAGACTTCTCAGCAAGAGTCAATGCGTAGTTCTACCTACTCACCGCGCCGATCTCCGTCGGCCGCTTAATTGACAACGAATCCGGCGCGCTCGAAACGCTCCACATGCCTCTGCGCAACGATCTCCGCCATGATCTCGTCGGCCGTGGACGCGCTTCCGGCCCCTGTTAGGAGGCCGCCCGGCGCGGTCCGCTTCCAAAGGGCAACAAAAGACCCCGCGCTCCCCCTCGGGAGGTTGCATGGTCGCCCACCATCCTAACCTAACGAGAGAGCGTGAAAACTCAACAAATCAAAGGAGATAATAAATGCCGGAACCAGATTAAGCACTGGCATATCCTATCTTCTTATTTTAGCCGGGCAATACGTTGGTTCCGCGGAGCTAGTGTTAGTCATCGAGAGCGTGGCCCCTTTGGACAGAGAAAGGCCTGGCTTCCGCTATCCTCACCATTCCCGCCGTTCGGCCAATGGTCGCTATCCGCCCAAACCTGTAATTCAAAGTGAGACACTCCCTGCCGACGGCCTGGATTGCTTCGCCTTCGGCTCGCAATGACCCTCCCTCCGGCCATTGTGAGGAGCGCAGCGACGAAGCTATGTCGCTTGCGCGACCGGCCGCATGGATTGCTTCGCTGCGCTCGCAATGACGGCCGCTGCGCCTCCGACTTAAGGAGGAATGCGCTCCGGAAGCGCTTCGGCGGCCGCCCTTACGGCGATTCGTTCTACTTTGCTGGTTTGAACTCGAAGTTCTTGATCAGCACGGTGACGTCCTGCTTGTTGGTCGGCCCGTCATGGGGCGCGCCAGCGGCCTTCCCGATATAATTGCCCAGCCAGAGGTTGATGTGGAATCGCTGGCACTTCGGCGCCGGGACGAAAGCGCTGAGGTCCTTGGCGGGCGGCGAGGTTGGCGTCACCCATTCCTCGTCCGGCGTCGCCGGAAGGGTGGCGAGCGTCAATCCTTTTCCATGATACTTATCGAAAGTAACCTGGCCTTTGCGCCACCGCATGACCAGCGTGACCTCTTGAATCTTTTCGATCGTGCCGTCCGCATTCCTCCCGATATCGTAGCGATGCACCATCCCCGCCTTTTTCGTATAATCCTGGAGCGCGAACTGCGCGTTGCCTTTGCAAAGCGTGGCGGTGTCGAAGGCGCCATTGAAGCCGGTAAACGGGCACGTTACGGGATCCGTATGGTTCCAGCCCCAGCGTGAGATCTCGGCCAAATCGATTTCGCGTGCAGAGTTGTTGACCGATCCGGTGGCCGGACGCTCGTAGGTGAACAAGCCGAACGCGACATTGGGATCGTAGTCGGTCCAATTCGCCTGTGGCGGCGCCACCAACTCGGCGGTCACCAGATAATCGCCATAGCCATAGTTGGCTTGGCTTCCGTCTTTCTTGAACATCAAGACGGCCTCGGCGCCGGCCCATTCCGTGTTGTTCTTCCAGTCCTTGGCCATCGTCAGAGTCATGCCGTCAGGAATGATGGCGACGTGCTCGGGCGCAAACGTGGTCCCGAGACCGCCGTTGTAGTAGCCTTCTGTTTTGTTGAAGGTGAAAGCCGTCCACCATTTATGGTTCTTGAACTCGACCAGGCATCCCGTTCCTTTGCAGTGACTGTCGGGCGCGAGGCCATAGGGCGCCAGCACCCTGTCCGGGCATGGAGGATCGTTCGACTGGGCAAGGGCAAAGCCCGACCCCGACCCTAAGGCCGTCGCCAAGCCCAAGGCAAACCTCAACGATTTTTTGTTTGCGAAGAGCGCTTCGTTCATCTGTCTCACTCCCTGTTTTTCTAGAAGTTTACATTGTGCCTATTTGTTAACAGTATAAGCGGTCGGTTACAAGGGATTGAAGCTGGCGTTCTCCAGATGGCCGGCAACGTCGAGACGGATCGCCGGGTCCCAATCGCCGTAGCGGACCTCGTCGAGGACTTCTTCACCAAGGCGGCAACACCTACATGCACACGGGCGCGGGAACCCCCTCCCCAGCTCTGCTGAAGCTCCGCTGGGGAAGGTGTCGACGGGCGCGGCGCGGTCAGTCGGCGGGCGACGGGCGCCGGCTGTGCAGCTCGTGCTCGAGCGTAGCGAGTCCCGAGCCGCCCGCCATGTGGAACATCAGGTTCTCCATGCTGAGCTCCGACCGGGGGGCGTCGAGGTCCACCTCGCCGCGCGCCAGCACCATGAAGTGGTCGCCGACCAGATAGGCGTGATGCGGGTTGTGGGTGATGAAGATCACCCCGATCCCATGACGCCGCGCCGCCGCCGAGATGTAGCGCAGCACCAGGCCCGACTGCGCCACCCCGAGCGCCGCGGTCGGCTCGTCGAGAATCAGCACCCGCGCGCCGAAATGGATCGCCCGCGCAATCGCCACCACCTGCCGCTGTCCGCCGGACAGGGTCCCGACCGGCTGCTCCAGGTCTTCGAGGTCGATCCCCATCCGGTGAAGCTCGTTGCGCGTCGCGTCCCACATCGCCTCGTGGTCGAGGCGCTGGAACGGGCCGCGGCCCTTCGTCAGCTCCGAGCCGAGGAAGAAGTTGCGCCAGACCGGGAGCAGCGGCACCAGCGCCAGCGTCTGATAGACGGCCGCGATGCCCCGATCGAGCGCCTCGCGCGGAGAGGAGAATTTCACCGGCTCGCCGTCGACGAGGTACTGGCCTTCGTCATGGGGAAAGAGCCCGGCGATGATGCCGATGAGCGTCGACTTGCCGGCGCCGTTGTCGCCGAGAATGCAGGTCACCTCGCCCTGCCGGACCGTCAGGTTGACGTTTCTGAGCGCGCTCAGGTTCCCGTAGTTCTTGCCGATGCCGGACATCCGGATGATCGGGGTCGTCGTCTCGGGCATGTCACTTTCCCTTGGAGGCGCGGGCGCGGATCCAGGTGTTGACCACAGTCGCTAGCACCAGCATGGCGCCGACGAAGAACTGGAACCAGTCCGGATCCCAGTCGGCGTAGATCACGCCCTCGGTCGTCATGCCGAAGATGAAGGCGCCGAGCGCCGAGCCGACGGCCGAGCCGTAGCCGCCGGTCAACAGGCAGCCGCCCACCACCGAGGCCGCGATGTAGAGGAGCTCGTTGCCGATGCCCGCCCCCGACTGCACGGTGTCGTAGGCGAAGAGGAGGTGCATGGCGAGAAACCAGCAGGAGAAGCCCACCAGCATGAAGAGCCCGACCTTCACCCGGTCGACCGGGACGCCGACCGCGCGCGCGCTCTCGCCCTGGCCGCCGACCGCGAAGATCCAGTTGCCGACCTTGGTGCGCAAAAGGACCCAGGTGGCGATGAGGACGAAAGCGATCCAGTAGACGATCGCGATGCTGATTTGCGCCCGGTCGATCGTCAGGTTCGAGGCGAAGATGCGCTGGCCGAGACCGAAGCCCGGCATGCCGCTGATGTCCTCGGTCGCCACGTTGCCGGTGATGAGCTTGGTGATGGCGATGTTGAGTCCCTGCAACATGAGGAAGCTGCCGAGGGTGACGAGGAAGCTGTGCAGCTTCGTCCGGATCAGAAGGTAGCCGTTGAGAGCGCCGATCCCCAGCGACAGGAGGAGCGCGAAGCCGACGCCGGCCCAAATGCTGCCCGCGACCTGCGTCGCGAACATCGAGGCGGCGAGCGACGACGTCGTCACCGCGACGCCGGCCGAGAGATCGAACTCGCCGCCGATCATCAGCATGGCGATGGCGACCGCCGGAATGCCGATGGTCGCAGACTGATAAAGCACGGTCGTAAAGGCCGGGACCTGCCGAAACGGCGGCGCGATCGAGAAGAAGAAGACGAACACCAGCGCCGCGCCGCCGAGCGCGCCGGCCTCTGGGCGTTTCAGGACCTTCTTCCACAGGGGCTGCGGCAGGGCCTGTCGCCGCGGCGCGGCTACACCGGTTCGTTCAATGGCCATGCTCGCAGCGCCTCAGAAGTCTTGACGACGCCGACCGGCTGGGCGCGCCCGGCCGATCGGCGAACTTCCTGCGTCGGCCTTCAGCCGAGGCTGATCTCAGCGCGTTCCGGCCTTGGCGAATTTGGCGACGTCGGCCGCGTTCTCCTTGGTCACGAAAGCCGGGCCGGTCAGGATCGGCCGGCCGCCGCCCACGACGTCGCCGTTGACCTTGTTCAACCAGAGCAGGTCGACGGCCTCATAGCCCTCGACGAAGGGCTGCTGGTCGACCGCCCATTGCAGCTTGCCGTCCTGGATCAGACCGATGGCCACCGGGGTGAGGTCGAAGGTGCCGAGCTTGGCCTTGCTGCCTGCGGCCGAAATGGCGTCGAGGACCGTCGGCGCGAACGGAGCGCCGAGGGTGACGATATAGTCGATGTTCGGGTTCTCCTGGAGCTTCGCGGTCATGCGGGCCTTGACGGTCGGCATGTCGTAGCCCGTGACATAGAGCACCTGCAACGCGCCCTTGAAAGTCTTCTTGATGCCGTCGCAGCGCTCCTCGAGCTGAACCGCGCCCTGCTGCTGATCGACGCAGACGACGCTTTTCGCGCCCTCGCTGTTGAGCCGCTCGCCGACCGCCTGGCCGGCGATGTCCTCATCCTGCCCGACGTACATGAGAAGGCCCTCCTTCTTCCAGTCGTCGCCCCCGGCGTTGAAGCCGACGATCGGGATGTCCGCGGCCTGGGCCTGCTTCACCGCCCCCCTTTCGGCATCGGGGAACGCGAGCGTCAGCGCGATGCCGTCGACGTGCTGCTGAACGACGTTGGTGACGAGCTGCGCTTCCTTGGTCGCCGTGGGGTCGGCGAGGTAGATCAGCTTCACATTGTCCTTCTTGGCGGCGGCGTTGGCGCCCTTGCGGATGATGTCCCAGAACGTGTCGCCCGGCTGGGCGTGGGTGACCATGGCGAAGGAGAAATGCGGCTCCTCGGCCCTTGCCGGGCCAGAGCCGGCCATCATTGCACAGGGAAGAACGGCTCCAGCCGTTAGGGCGAACGCGGACGACGTCGTGAAGAAATGCATGGGTCTCCTCCTCCTCCGATTGTGCGCCAGAGAGAGCGCGGCTCTCGACGCCGCCAATTCCATCAAATGCGCCGATTTGCGTGGCTCATTCCGGCCATCTCGATCATGCAACAGAAATTGTGGCAATCCGGCGTTTTTCATTAACACGGGAGCGCCTCGCCGCAACGGGGTCAGGGCGCGCATGCGGCAAAGGGCGCAGGCCCGGCTCGACCGACCGGAACAGCTTCGCCGCGCCGCGCGTTTGCGGTCGTTTGGGCGCCTTGCGCCCCTGCAGGCGGCGATCGGTTCGAGACCGCCGCAAACGGTGAGCTGAGCGGGAGGAAAGCCTGTTGATTCCCGTCGCCCTGATCGCCGGCCTCGCGGCCGTAATCGCCTCGGCCGGCTCCGCCTTCGCGCTCGACAAGGTGACCTTCGGCCTGAACTGGCTCGCCGATCCGGAAGCCGGCGGCTACTATCAGGCCGTCATCGACGGGACTTACGCCAAATACGGGCTCGACGTCACAATTCAGCCCGGCCGTCCGGAATCGAACGGCGGAATGCTTCTGCTCGCGGGCAAGATCGATTTCTTCCAGGGCGGAGACCTGCTCGGCGACTTCCTCGCCGAAGAGCGCCACGTCCCGCTGGTCGCGGTGGCCGCGGATTTCCAGAAGGATCCGCAAATTTTCATGTCGCATCCCGGCGTCGGTCTGGACAAGTGGACCGATCTTCCGAAAGCCTCGACGGCCTTTGTGAGCGCCGGCGGCCTGTATTCTTTTTATGCCTGGATGGTGAAAGCGTGGGGTTTCAGGAATTCGGTCGTCAAGCCATACGACTTCGATTCGGCGCCGTTCATCGTCGACAAGCAGTCGATCCAGGAGGGCTACCTGACGTCGGAGCCCTACGCGGTCGAGAAGCAGGGCCACTTCAAGCCCAATGTCTTCCTGCTCGCCGACTACGGATATTCCACCTATTCGTGCCTGATCGAAGCGCGCCGCAAGACGGTCGAGGACAATCCGGACCTGGTGCAGCGCTTCGTCGACGCTTCGGCGATCGGCTGGCGCCACTACCTCTACGGCGACAACAGGCAAGCCAATGAGGCGATCAAGCGGGATAATCCCGTCATGACGGACGGGCAGATCGCCTATTCGATCGCCAAGCTCAAGGAATACGGCATCGTCGATTCGGGCGATGCGCAAAGGCTCGGCATCGGCGCCATGACCGACGAGCGGGTCAAGAACTTCTTCGACGAGATGGTGAAGGCCGGGATCGTGCCGCCCGACATCGACTACAGGAAAGTCTATACGCTCCGCTTCGTAAACAAGGGCGTCGGCGTCGCGCTCGGGCCGGGTCATCGCGGGCCGCCGACCGACGAACCGGAACAGGCGCCGGCCCGCGGGCATTGAACTTGCGGGCGAGATGCTGTCGGCGCCGGCGCCGGCGCGGCATTCTCGAACGATCTGATGAACATCATTGCCTGGCGCAGATATCTTGGCGCTTTGGCGGGCCGGCCCGGCAGCCTGCGGCGGCCGGTGGCCTTTCTCATCGTCATCTGCGCGGTCGCGACGCTGCTCGCCCCGTCCTTCCTGACAGTCAACAACCTTCTCGCGCTGTTGACGAGCTCGAGCTTCCTGATCGTCCTCGCCGCGGGCGAGGGGGTCGTCATCCTCGTCGGCATGATCGATCTCGGCGTCGAGAGCGTGCTCGCCGCGTCGGGAATGCTGATCGCCTGGCTGACGGTCTTCAACGACGTGCCCGCGGGTCTGGCGGTCGCGCTGACGCTCGCCGGCGGCGCGGCCGTGGGCGCTTTCGCCGGGCTCTTGGTCGCCCGCGGCGGCATCCCCTCCTTCCTGGTCACGCTCGCTTCTTACTGGGGCTTCCGCGGAGTGGCGTTGCTGTTCAACGGAGGCAACTACATCAGCCCGGACGCCGTCAGCCCCTCGAGGCCCTTCGGGTTTTCGGGGATCGCGGGAACGATCGGCGGAGTCCCGGTCCTGATCCTGGTTGCGCTCGCCGTCGTGATCGTCGCGCAGATCGTCGTGTCGTTCACGCCGCTCGGGGCCTGGATCCGGGCGACTGGCTCGAACGAGAACGCGGCGCGCGCGGTCGGCGTCAGAACGAACGGCGTGAAAGCGCTCGCGCTCGCGACGTCGGCCGTGACGGCGGCGCTCGCCGGGATCATGATCACCGCCTGGCAGGACTCGATCTACCCCCTGACCGGGGCCGGCTATTCGCTGCAGGCGATTGCGGGCGTCATTCTCGGCGGCATTCCCTTCAGCGGCGGGCGCGGCACGATCGTCGGGGCGGCGCTCGGAGTCCTCGTCATCGGCATCATCAACGACATCATCGTGCTGATCGGCTTGCCGGCGCTGTACGAATATATCTTCGTCGCGGTCATTCTCGTGCTCGCCGGATTGCAGGCGCGGCTGGCGTCGGCCAAGTAGGAGAGGACAGCCTTTAGAACATCGCGTGCACCAGGTCCGCGACGGAAAGGCCGCGGTTGTCGAGGATGGTTCGCGCCTTGCCTTGCCGGAAGACGACGATGCGGTCGGAGACCTGCAAGAGGTCCTCGAGCCGGTGGCTGACAATGAGGATCGTCTTGCCCGCCTCGCGCAGCCGGGCGATCAGCGCAAGAACGTCGCCGACCTTTTGCGCCGAGATCGCCGCCGTCGGCTCGTCCATGATGATGATCTCGCGCTCGAACAGGATCGACCGGCCGATCGCGACCGCCTGCTGCTCGCCGCCCGACAGCTCGCCGACGATCGTCTCGGGCGAGATCCTCGCATTCAGCTGGCGGAGAACTTCGGCGGCGCGGGCGCGCATCTCTCCCCTCGCCGACCAGAACCCCAGGCGCCTGAGCTCCTCACCGAGGAACAGGTTTTCCCAAACCTTCAGGTCCGGCGCGAGCTCGAGCCGCTGGTAGATCATTTCGATCTTGAGGTCGGCGCGGGCGGCGCGCGGCGAGCGGACCCGCACCTCGCGGCCGCGATAGACGAAACGCCCGGAATCCGGGTGGTGAAAACCGGTGAGCAGCGACAGGAACGTCGACTTGCCCGCGCCGTTGTCGCCGACGATTCCGACCACCTCCCGCGGATAGAAGTCGAGGCTCACCCCGTCCACCGCCCGGACCGGGCCGAACGTCTTCACGACGTCGTGGACGGAGAGGACTGGAGAGCGGCCGCCCCCCGGCGCGGCGGCGGCCTCGTGGTTCGGCTGGCCCGTCACTTCGAGCTGGTGACCCTGAAGGAATGCGACGAACCGTAAGGCAGGGGCTCGATCTCGACCGGCGTGCCCCAGGCCGAGACCTGGCCGACGTTCGCCTTGTCGACCAGAGTCATCGGGATGATGACATCGCCGCGCGGAAACTTCGCCTCCGGCGGCTTCGTTCCATTCCCGAGCTCGTTCTCCATCGCCTCGACTGCCCAATAGGCCTCGACGAACGGCGAATGGGTGACGGTGTCGAGCTGCGTCCCGACCTTGATCGCGTCGAGGCTCTCCGGCTGGGCGTCCGCGCCGGCGACCAGAGTCTTTTGCCCCGGCGTGATCCCGTGCGTCTTGAGCGCGTTGATGACGCCGAGCGCCATCGCATCATTGCCGCAGACGACGAGCTGGATGTCCGTCGTCTTGGCGAGCTCGGCGGACATCGTCGCTTGCGCCTTCTCGGTGGCGAAATCAGCCGACTGGTTGAGGACGATCTGAACCTCTTTCTTGTCGACCAGGGGCTGCAGGACGTCCATGGCGCCCTTCAGCCGGCCGATGGTGACGCTCGCGCCGAGCGTGCCCTGGAGCACGACGACGTGCCACGGCTTAGGCATGTTCATCTTGGCCAGCTGATCGACACCGTATTGGGTCTCCTCGCGGCCGAGCGTTTCGTCGTTGTCGCCGATGAAGGCGATCCGCGCCGCCGGGTTGCTGACGTCCCGATCGACGGTGACGATCGGAACGCCCGCCTTCATCGCCTTTTCGGCGGTCGCGGTGACCGACTCCTGGATCGTATTGAGAATGATGCCCTTGGCGCCGGCGGCGACGGCTTCGTTGATGTCGGCGATTTCGTCGGACGCCGAATTGTTGGCGTTGACGATCTTGATCGTCATGTCGGGATAGTGGCTCGCCGCCTGTTTGACCGCCTCGGCCATGGGCGCGAAATAGGGATAGGCGTAGCCGGTGAAAATGAAATAGACGCTTTTCGGCGTCCCGCCCGAGGTTGCGGCGGCGGCCGCGCCCGCGCACAGGGCAAGTGACGCTGCGCCTGCCGTGAGGGCGGCGGTGAATCTGCTGGTCATGGAGGCTCCTCCCGTTCTTCGTGAAGGCCCGCCCGGATTCATAACGCGGGCGCCTCGCTGCGGTTTCCTGCAAATCGCGTTCCCTATCCATTTCGAGAGCGCGGGCTACATGGCACGTTGACGTAGCTCCCCTGCCGAGGATGCACGGCCGGCTTACGCGAAAGGTAGAAGATCGCCGGGATGGACGGGCCGCCCGCCGCCTTGCGGCGTGGCTCTTTCCCCGCCGTGGGGCCTCATACGCGCCGTGGCGGGCAAGATGATCCGATGCCGATCGTCCGCGCCCTCGCGTCGGCGGCGTTCGCGAAAATCAGGGGCGAGGCGGGCGCGCGATCGACGCCAAATCGATGTTGGCCAGGAGGGCGATCGCGCGGGCGCGGTTATAGCGGTTATAGACGCAGAGCTTGCGCAGGATTCCGCTGACGTGGGCTTTGACGGTCGTCTCGCTCAGGCCCAGCTCGTAGGCGATGACCTTGTTCGGCAGTCCCTCCGCGATCAGTTCGAGCACGCGCCTTTGCTGCTGCGTCAATGTTCTCAGCCGCTCGTCGACGCTCCCCGCGCTGCACGGCCCTGTAGGACACGCGCCGGGTTCGGAGCAGTCGACCAGAGGGTCAGACGGCGGCGCCGTCAAGACGGAGATCATGTTCCGCGCCGCCGCAAGGAACTCGGTGATCTAGCGCTCTATCGCTTCGCGCCGTCGCCGTCCTTGCGCGAACCGCGCCGCGCCTGCGTCTGTCGTCCCCCGTGCTCCGTCGAGCGCCTCCATGAATTCGAGGGTCGCGAGCGCGCTGGCGTGAAGGGCTTCGACCGTCTGCGCCTGGAGCCCCCTCCATTTCGCGCCGAGCCGGGCGCGATTGGATTCGATCGTTTGGGGCGCCTCGTCCATCGCCGCCTTGAGAAGGCCATGAGCCAGTCGGGTTCGCGCTGACGGTTGCGACGGTTCGCCGGTCCATGGCGCCTTGGCGCCGCATAGATCGGTCGAGAATTGCCATCGCCTTGCTTTCTTCGCGATGAGGCAAACGGTCACGCGTTTGGATTGGCGAATGCGTTATTTCACGGATAACGGCAGTCGTATCGCTGACTGCGCCCTTGACCGCCGCGTTCCCTCCCTGAGCGAAGCGGCCAGCCTCTCAGCAGCAACCTCGGAAAAAGCTCATCGCGCCTGTCGGCCAGGACATCGGTCCCGCTGAGGGACAAGAGGGCTTCCTTGTCGCGTATATACAGGGATTGACACTGCCGGATGCAGACCCTATGTCAGTTTCCCTTCGTCAACAGAAGTTCCGCCATGCCCCTCACGCGCGCCTTCAAGTCCGGTAATAGCCAAGCCGTGCGCATCCCGGCCGAACTCGCCTACGCGGATACGAACATCGAGCTTTCGATCGATCGCTATGGCGACGTCATCGTCATCGCGCCGGTGCGCCAGAACCTGAAAGAGATGGTCGAGGCGCTGCGCGCGATGCCGAAACCGTCACAAATCGAAGCCTACGAGCCCATCGAATTGCCGGAGCGCGGGGCTTGAAGTTCCTCATCGATACGAACATCGCAATCCACGCTCGCGACGGGTTCGAGCCGGTCCTCGACAGACTCGCCTGGCACGAGGGCGTCGTGTTTATCTCCGCATTGAGCCTGGCCGAATTGCAGCGCGGCCTCTATCTGGGCGCGCCGGACTCGGCGTTGCGGCAGGCGCGGCTGAAGAGAATCCTGCAGACCGTTCCGGTTCTCGCTTTCGACGCGCCGGCGGCGGAAACCTACGGCCAGATCCTCGCCCAGATCGGCTGGGCGCGCCGCAGAGACTTCGATCGGCTGATCGGAGCGCATGCGCTCGCGATGGGCTGCACGCTCGTCACCGCCAATGCGTCGGATTTTTCGGACATCCCGGGACTGGCGCTGGAGAACTGGACGCTGACTTGATGCGCCTCTCTATGAAAGGCATCCGCCTGCGCTCCGGACCCTCGCCGGCCAGGGCGCTGTAGCGTGCGATCGCTGACCGTGCCTCGGCCGGGTCACCGACCCAGACCTACTGAGCGGCTCACTCCTCCTTCTCCTCCCGCCCGTACAGCAACAGGAGAACCAGGATCACGATGCCGTAGATGATGTTGCGCCCGTAATCGGGCATGTTCATCGCGAGCAGCACGCTGACCAGCGCGACCAGCGTGACCGCGCCGGCCGCCGCGCCGAGATAGTGGCCGCGGCCGCCGAGCATATAGACCCCGCCGATGACGACGGCCGCGATCGACTGGAAGAGATACGGGGTTCCCATTCCGAGAGATGCCTGGCCGCCGAAGCCGACCAGGAGCACGCCCGCGAGCGCGGCGAACAATCCGCTGAGCACGTAGAGCAGCATGGTGACGAAGCGGACGTTGACGCCCGCCAGGTAGCTCGCCAGCGGATTGTTGCCGATCGCATAGGTCCTGCGGCCGAATGTCGTGAGGCTGAGGATGAACGACACGACGGCGATGACGCACACCCACAAGATGACGGCGGCCGGGACGCCGAAGACGGCGCCGTGCACCGCGTCCTGGACGACCGGGGGTGCGTAGGAGGCGCAGGCCTCGCAGGTCATGCCGCCGCTCAAGCCGAGCGTGAGCCCTTCCATGATGCCGTCCATCGCGAGCGTCATGACCACCGCGGGGACCCCGAGGAAGGCGATGATGAAACCGTTCACCAGGCCGGCGGCCGCGCCCATGCCGAGCGTCAGCGCGAGCGCATAGAGCGACCGGCCGTTCTCGCCGAGCGAGCTGGTGACCAGGAGGATCGCCGCGCCGTTCAGGACCCACGGGACCGAAAGATCGATGCCGCCGATCAGCACGACGAAGGTCTGTCCCGCGGCGACCAGCCCGACGAAGGAGGCGACGGTCAAAATGGCGGCGACGCTGCCGGGACCGGCGAAACCCGGATGCACGATCTCGCCGACGACGAACAGAAGGATCGCCGCCAGATAGGCGTAGACGATCCTGCGGCGGTCCCGGGTCAGGCCGACCCGGTCGAGGCCGGGAGCGGCGCGATCGCTTTCTTGCATCGTCATCTGCGCCGCCGCAGGAGACGGCCGATCAGCCCGCCGGCGACGACGGCGATGACCAGGAAAAGCCCCTCATAGAAGGATTGGTAGAGCGGATTGACGTTCGAAAAGAAGAGGATGTTGACGATCATCGTGGTCACGAAGGCGCCGGCGATGACGCCTACGCCGCTGCCGCGCCCGCCGAACAGGTTCATGCCCCCGAGGACCACCGCGACGATCGAGCTCAGCGTGTAGCCGTCGCCGGTCGTCGCGTCGCCCGCGGTCGCCGTCGCCACGAGAAACAGACCGGCGGCCGCCGACATGAACCCGCTCAGCACGAAGGCCGTCACGCGCGCCCGCACCGTGTCGACGCCGTTCGCCCGGGCCGCCATCTCGTCGTTGCCGAGCGCGAAGATCGAGACTCCGATCGAGCTTCTGCGGAAGGCGTACCAGACGAACGCGACGAGCAGCACGTAGAGGAGCGCGTAGGGCTGATTGGGGTTGACGAGCACGGCGGTGTAGCCGGGCGGGATCGCGCCGCCAGGCTGCGGCAAAACGCGGATCGCCAGCCCCTGATAGATCGCGAGCGTCGCAAGCGTGACCAGGATCGGCTGAAGCCGGCCGACCCCGACGAGCAGGCCGTTGACGAGGCCGCACGCGGCGCCGATCAGCAGGATCAGAAGGCTCCAGCCGACCATGCTGGCGAGGCTGTCGTGGATGTTGACGGCGGCCAGGGCATTGGACAGGTCCATGACGCCGCCGACCGAGAGATCGAGGGCGCGGGCGATCACGACAAACCCCTGCCCCACGGCGGCCAGCACCAGAGGCATGGTGTTGTTGACGGTCGAGGTGATCTCGAAATTGCCGGGCAGCGTCTGCTGCTCGGCCCAGTAGACGGCGCAATAGATGACGATCGCCAGGCCGAGCATGGCGAGCGCCAGAACAAGGCCGGGGTTCTGGCCGACGAAATAGGCGAGCCTCGTAGGCCGGCGGGATTCGACAGTCGCTTCAAGTGACAACGTCAGACTCTCTGACTGCCGCCGAAACGATGTCTTCCGCGGTAACGCCCGGCGCCTGGAGCTCGGCGGCGATCCGTCCCTCGCGCATCACGAGGACGCGGTGGCAAAGATGGGCAAGCTCTTCCGCGTCACTCGAGTAGAAGAGCAGGGCGCGGCCTTCGCCGGCGAGGCGCATCATCAGCTCATAAATCTCGTGCTTGGTGGCGATGTCCACGCCGCGGGTGACGTCGTAGAGGAGAATGATGCGCGAGTCCGCGAGCAGCCATCGGGCGAGCAGGACCTTCTGCTGGTTGCCGCCGCTGAGCCTGCCGACCGGATTGCCGAGATCCGGCGTGCGGATCTTCAGCGCCTCGATCATCCGACCGGCGAGACCGCGCTCGCGTCCGCGGCGAAGAACGCCCATCGCCGATATATGCGCCAGGACGGCGAGCGTCAGGTTGACGCCTACCGACATCGGCAGCAGCAGCCCTTCGGTCTTGCGGTCCTCTGGAACGAGCGCCATTCCGAGCCGGGCGGCGTCGCGCGGACTCTTGATGCGCGCCCTCCTTCCCGCCACGACGATCTCGCCGCCGGTGGTCGGCGCCGCTCCAAACAGCGAAAAGAACAGTTCCCGGTGGCCCTGGCCGGCCAGTCCGCCAACGCCGAGGATTTCGTGGGCGCGAAGCGTCAGCGAAACGCCGGCGAGGCCAGGGCCCGTCAAGCTCCGCGCTTCCAGCATCGCGCGGGCCTCCGCGAGCGCCGGCCGTTTCGGAAACAACGCCTCGAGCCTCTGACCGGTCATCAGGCTCACCGCCTGACCCTCCTCGATTTCGGCGAACGTGCCGACATCCTTGCCGTTGCGGTAGATGGTGATCCGGTTGGCGATATCTGTGATCTCGTTCCAGCGGTGCGAGGTGAAGATGATGCACCTCTTCTGCGCGCGCAGCTCACGGACGAGGCCGAAGAGCCAGTCGACCTCGCTGTCGCCGAGCGACGAGGTCGGCTCGTCGAGAAGGATCGTTTCCGGCTTTTGCGCGATGACCCGCGCGATCTCGACCATCTGGCGCTTGGCGAGCGAGAGGTCCTCGATGAGCGCGCGCGGGTCGATGTTGCGGACGCCGAGACCCGCGAGGATCGCCTCCGCCTCATCGGTCATGCGGCGGCGGTCGATGAGGCCGAGGCGTCCCCGCGGCTCCCGACGGATGAGAAGGTTCTCCGCCACCGTCATCCACGGCAGCAGGGTGAGCTCCTGGAACACCGTCCCGACCCCGAGCGCATGGGCCCGCTCCGGGCCGGTTATCTCGACGGCCCGGCCATGGACGCGGATTTCGCCCGCGTCCGGACGCAGCCGTCCTCCGAGCAGCTTGATCAGCGTGCTCTTGCCGGCGCCGTTTTCGCCGACGAGAGCATGCACTTCTCCCCTTCTCGCCGAAAAGGACGCGCTGTCCAGCGCCCGCACGCCGCCGAACGACTTGGCCAGCTTCAATCCCTCGACGGCTGGCGCGGCCGATTCTCCGGCGGCGTCAGACGCAGGCTTCATGTCGTTGCGGCGGGCAGGTTGACATCGAGCCGGCCCGGGCACGGCTTCCCGTCGGTCGCCGCCTCGACGCACAATTTCACCGTCGCGTTCGGCCCGCTGTCGGTGAAGTCGGCGAAGAAACTGTCGGGAAGGTTCGGAAACACGGTCACGCCTTCCTTGACCGTATCGTTGGTCACGTAGGGGAACGGAATCGTGATGTCCTTCTTCGGATAGGCCTTGGACAGGATCCGTCGTGCGAGCTCCAGCGAAATGACCGACAGGAACGGCGGCTGGCCGATCGACATGCCTTCGACCTTGTGTCCGTCGTAGCCGATCATGAATCTGCGGAAGCCGTTTTCCGCTTCCCCCGCCGTCGGGGGCAACGGGCGTTTGGCGGCGATGAACGCCTTGAGCACGCCGTCCGTTCCGCCCTGGCACCAGATGCCGTCGATCTTCGGCAGCGACGGCAGGATCGAGGCGGTGTTGCGCTCGGCGGTGGCCGAATCCCACATGCCGGTGTAGCGGTTGACGACCTTGATGTCCGGATTCTTGGCCCAGACCTCGTCGGCGCCCTTGTTGCGGTCCTGATCGACGAAGGTGCCGGCGACGCCGGTCACCATGATGACGTTACCCTTGCCGTTCAGCTTCTTGACGAGCCAGTCGGCGAGCTGGCGGCCGAACGCGAGCTGGTCCGTATTGACCTTGAGGACCGATGGCGCGGTGACGACATTGTCGAAAGACACGACGAGGATGCCGCGCTCCGTCGCCTGGGTGAGGATGCCGTTCAAGCCCGTCGGCGACGCCGCATTGACGACGATCGCGTCGACCTTGCGGGCGATCAGATCCGATATCTGCTGCGACTGCTTGCTGACGTCGTTGCCCGAATTGAACCAGGAGCCGTCGACCTCGGATTTGAACGGCTCCATTTGCAGGGCGGCCTTGAACACGTTCTCCATCTCGATGCGCCACTTGTTGCCGATGAAAGAATTCGACAGCGCGATCTTGAACTTCTTGCCTTCCGCGGCGGCCAGCGCGGTCAGGGGCGAGGCGCCGGTCATGCCGAGGCCGACAAGTCCCGTCGCGCCGAGGCCGAGCAATCCGCGTCTGGTCAGTAATCCGGTCATTGATTCCTCCTCGATGAACTGACGAAAAGTCTTGTCCAAATATCTAACGGTAAAAATTTGGGTAATTCGGGGCGCCCCAGGCGCCAAATCGTGATCGGTATGGCATCATTGTGAGAGAAGGCCGGGACCGCGAAGGCCGGTCGTGGACCGCCTTTCAGGCGCACTCATTCCGGCGGCGAGATTTCTCCGCCAGCCACCGCATCAACGGGTTACATCCGTTCAGCGGCGCCTACCCCATAGAGATGGCGCGAATGGGCGGGAAAAGGCGCGCGCGCCGGATCGATCAGCAATTTCTTGGCAACAAGCTTTGTTTTCATGATGTTCTGTCGCAATGGAGAAAGCCCTGTTCGCTCCCCTCGAACCCGCCCGACCTTGCGCGCAAATTGCTCATCGCGCACGCTCGGCGTCGCGAAAGAATTTCGGGGCGCTCAGCCGCTGCCTTCGTCAGTAAGCCATTGATAAATCCTAGTAATCCGATGAAATTTTTGGAACCAATAGGAAAGAAATTGAAATTTTTGGAAAGCCTCGGAAGGCCTAACGGAAATATTCGGAAACTTTCTGAAAGCCTTTCCGAAGAATGGAGGGGCTTCGCCTGTCGAGCCGGAGGCCCGTCGAGCGCATTCGGATCTCCCTTCGCTCAGGGCCGGATTTTCGAGAGGACCCCGATCAAGCCCCCGCTTCGCTCCTCGAGCGTGAGCCTCCGGCAGGAAGCCGGAAGTGACAGCCCCCCGCGAATGGCGCAGCAAAGGATTGAAGACTTTGCATTCACGCCCGGAAAAGCGATGGCCTCGAGGCCTCAAACCTCCAACAACCGGCTCGATCCAAAACGAACTGCGCCGCTGGCGCCGCCTCGCCCATAGGCGCGGGGCGCCAGGCCTCCGGCCGTCAGACCGGCTCCGGCGCCGACAGCGCGGCCTCCTCGACCAGGAACTCCCGCAAGGCCCTGATGCGCGGCGTCCCCGCCTCTTCCGGCCGGCAGAGGAAGTAGTAGCCGAACCGCGTTTTGACGCTGGTCGAGAATGGGGCGATGAGCCGGCCGGCCGCGAGTTCGTCGGCGACGATGGCGGGCGAGCCGAGCGCGACGCCCTGTCCCTGCGCGGCGGCACGAATCGCCATCGCCATATTGTTGAACCAGACGCCGTGCCGCGTGTCGACGTCCCGCGCGCCGGCCGCCTTGAGCCAGTCGGTCCAGGCCGGCCACGAAGGATAGGCCCGGCTCTGCTCGAGATGCAGCAGCGTATGGCCTTTCAGATCCTCCGGTACGCGCAGCGGTTTGTCGCCGGAGACAATGTCGGGCGAGCAGACGGGAAACACGTCCTCCTTGAACAGGAGGGTCGTCGCGAGGCCGGGAAAGTCTCCCGCGCCCCAGCGGACGAGCGCGTCGGTCGTGCTCGATTCAAGCGCGTCCTCGATCGGATTGGCGTCGAGCAGGACGTCGATCTCGGGATGGAGCGCCTTGAACTTGCCGATGCGTCCCACGAGCCAGGTCGCGGCGAAGGACGCGCTCGCGCTGATGACGAGAAAACGGCGGCCCTTGGCCTCGCGCATCGCGCGCGCGGCTCGGGCGAGGACGGCGAAGCCCTCGGCGAGACCGGGCGCGCCCGCCGCTCCCGATTCGGTCAGCGCAAGGCCCCTCCCCGACCGTTGGACAAGCGGCGCGCCGATCTCCTGCTCGAGCGAGCGCACCTGCTGGGCGACCGCCGCCTTCGTGACGTGCAGCTCCTCCGCCGCGCGAACGAACGACAGCCGGCGCGCGACCGCCTCGAAGGCGCGCAGCGCGTTGAGCGGCGGCAGTCGGTCGATCGGGTTCATCGTATAGTCCAGCTATCCTTTATTGGCATAAACATTAACTTGAAACCTTGCCTCAACCACTTATATCGGAGCCGATAAGAGCGCAATCCTGCACCTTTGCCGATTGGACGAAACTATATGGGCGCGTATGCGGCGGGTTCGACCCATCACAACATCGAGTTCGGGCTTTCCGCGGGCCTGCGGCTGTGTAAACGAATTCTTAACGGAGTGGCTGAGCGCGCCAGCATCGCCTCCGACCGGAGCCGGTTCGCTGCGCTGCCGTCCCGCTATCTCGAAGACATCGGGATGACCGAGGCGGAGCGGGCAGCGATCCTTCTCTATGCCGAACCGGCGATCGACGGCTGGCGCGTCGTCGCCTCCCATCTCTGAGCCCCTTCAGCTCTGGCGGTTAAGAAGGCGAAGCGGACCAATCCGCCGCTACGAGTCCGAAAGGGAGAAAAGCGCAGCGGCCGCGCTTGAGCCTCATTAGGCTGCGGCCTCGCCGAGAGCTTCAGGCAAGGGCGCCTGCGCCCTGATCTTGCGGTCCCCGCCGGTCGGGCAGGCGACTCTATCAGGGCCGAGCGCGGCGTTCCATGCGAGCTCAGGTGCGAGGGCCGACGCGCGCCCCGTGCTGCTTGACGGCTGCGGCGCGGCGTCGGAAAAGACGCGTTCGGCCCGATCGGAGCAAGAATGCAGCGCGTCGTCCTGATCGACAACTATGACAGCTTCACGTTCAACCTCGTCCACTATCTCGGCGAGCTCGGCGCCGATGTGGCGGTGTGGCGGAACGACCGGATCAGCGTGGAGGAGACCCTGGCGGCGAAGCCCGACGCGATCGTGCTGTCGCCCGGCCCCTGCACGCCGAATGAAGCGGGCGTCTGCCTCGACCTCGTGCGGGCGGCGAGCGAGACCACGCCGATCCTCGGCGTCTGCCTCGGCCATCAGGCGATCGGGCAGGCCTTCGGCGGCGAGATCGTGCGCGCGCCCGCTCCCATGCATGGCAAGGTGTCGCGCATCGAACACAATGCGAAAGGCGTTTTCCGCGGCCTCAACGGGCCGTTCCAGGCGACGCGCTATCATTCACTGGTCATCGAGCGCTCGACAGCCCCGGACGAGCTCGAGGTGAGCGCCGAAACCGACGACGGGCTCATCATGGCGGTCGAGCACCGAGACCGCCCCGTATACGGCGTGCAATTCCATCCGGAAAGCATCGCAAGCGAGAACGGACGCCAGATCCTGCGCAACTTCCTCGACTTGGCCGCCGCGTTTAACGCCGGCGGCGGCTTGCGCTAGGAGCGGTCCGGGCTCATGGAATTCTTCAAGCCTCTGATCGCCAAGGTCGCCGCGGGGGCGACCTTGACCCGGGCCGAAGCGATAGCGGCGTTCGACGCGATGCTGTCGGGCGAAGTGACGCCGTCGCAGATGGGCGGCTTCCTGATGGCCCTCAGGGTGCGCGGCGAGAGCGTCGAGGAGATTACCGGCGCGGTCTCGGCGATGCGGGCGAAAATGGTCGCGGTCAAGGCGCCCGCGAACGCCATCGACATCGTCGGAACCGGCGGAGACAATTCGGGCTCCTACAACGTGTCGACGCTGGCCTCGCTGATCACGGCGGCCTGCGGCGTGCCCGTCGCCAAGCATGGCAACCGCGCGGCGTCCTCGCGCTCCGGCGCCGCCGACACGCTTGGCGCGCTCGGAGTGAAGATCGGGCTTCCGCCGGACGCCGTCGAGCGCTGCCTGAAGGAAGCCGGAGTCGGCTTCATGATGGCGCCCTCGCACCACGCCGCCATGCGCCACGTCGGGCCGACGCGCGTCGAGCTGGGCACGCGCACGATCTTCAATCTTCTCGGGCCGCTCGCCAACCCTGCCGGCGTCAGGCGGCAGCTGATCGGCGTCTTCTCCGCCGCCTGGCTTGAGCCGTTGGCCGAAGTGCTGCGCAACTTGGGCTCCGAGCGCGTCTGGATCACGTACGGGACCGACGGACTCGACGAGATCACCACGACAGGGCCGACCAAAGTCGTGGAGTTGAAGAGCGGGTCTATCCACGCCTTCGAGATCACGCCTGAAGAGGCGGGCGTTGCGCGGGCGGAGCCGGGGGCGTTGAAAGGCGGCGACCCGGAGCATAATGCCGAAGCCGTTCTCAGAGTGCTCGACGGCGGCGAGGGCGCCTATCGCGACATCGCCCTCATGAACGCCGGCGCCGCGATGGTTATCGCGGGAAAGGCGGCGTCGCTGAAAGAAGGCGTGGGTCTTGGCGACGCGGCCGTCCGCTCCGGCGCAGCGCGGCGTACCCTCGACCAGTTGATCGCCGCGTCAAATGCTTGAGGGCGGGGACGCCGATGGCTGACATCCTAAAGAAGATCGAGAGCTACAAGCGGAGAGAAATCGCCGACGCCAAAGTGCGCGTGCCACGCGCCACTCTCGAACGCGAGATTGCGGGTCAATCGCCGCCGCGCGGCTTCATCAAGGCGCTCGAGCGGGCGACGGAGGAAGGCCGTTTCGGGCTCGTCGCCGAGATCAAGAAGGCGAGCCCATCCAAAGGTGTCATCCGTGAGGACTTCGAGCCGGCCGCGCTCGCCAAGGCGTATCAGGCCGGAGGCGCGGCCTGTCTTTCGGTGCTTACCGACGCTCCCTCGTTCCAGGGGGCGCTCGAACACCTGATGAAGGCGCGCAAGGCCACCGGCCTGCCTATTCTGCGCAAGGACTTTCTGTTCGATGCTTACCAGGTGCTCGAGGCGCGCGCCTGGGGCGCCGACTGCATTCTGATCATCATGGCGGCTGTCGACGACGAAACCGCAAGGATTCTGAACAAAGCGGCGCACGACCTCGGCCTTGACGTTCTCATCGAGACTCACGACGAGATCGAACTGGAGCGCGCGCTCGCCCTCGAAGGGCGGCTCATCGGCCTCAACAACCGCGACCTCCACACTTTCGCGACGTCGCTCGAGATCTGCGAGCGCCTCAAGCCGCATGTGCCGGCTGGAAAGATCGTGGTCGCCGAGAGCGGCGTCGTCAACCATGCCGATTGCAAGCGTCTCGCCAGGGCCGGCATCGAGACTTTTCTCGTCGGCGAAGCCTTGATGCGCCACAAGGACGTCGCCGCGGCGACACGGTCTTTGCTGACTGGACTTTAAGGCGCGAGCACCGGGCAAATCTGGACTTGGGGCGCACGAGCGGAATTTGTCGTTGCCGCATGTTCCTTTCTCGTTCTTTAACACATCATGGTATTCTGATCCATCGATTCGCGAGGTCGTGAGCAGACATGAATGATCTTTTCGGTCCCGCCTCAGCTCAGCGCGGCAAGGCGGTCCCGGTGAAGGGCAAGGGCGCCCGGCGCAGCGCTTCGCCCGGAGAGGCCGATTACACCGCTGCGTCGATCGAAGTGCTCGAGGGGCTCGAGCCCGTGCGCCGCCGGCCGGGCATGTATATCGGCGGAACGGATATCAACGCCCTCCATCATCTCTTCGCCGAAGTGATCGACAATGCAATGGACGAGGCCGTCGCCGGTCACGCCACCTTCATTGAGGTGTCGCTCGAGGAGAGCGGCTTCCTCAGCGTGCTCGACAACGGGCGTGGCATGCCGGTCGATCCGCATCCCAAATTTCCGAAGAAATCCGCGCTCGAAGTCATCATGACGATGCTGCATGCCGGAGGCAAATTCGACAGCGGCGCTTACGAGACGTCAGGCGGCCTCCACGGCGTCGGGGTTTCGGTCGTCAACGCGCTGTCGCAAAAACTGGAAGTCGAAGTCGTGCGCGGACAGACGCTCTACCGACAGACATTCGAGCGCGGCGAACCGACTTCGCCATTGACGACGGTCGGCAGGGCTCCAAACCGGCGGGGCACCAGGGTTCGATTTCTGCCGGATCCGGAGATCTTCGGCGACAACGCCCGCTTCGATCCCGCGCGGGTGTTCAGAATGGCGCGCTCGAAGGCCTACCTATTCGGCGGAGTTGAGATCCGTTGGCGCTGCGCCGCCGTGCTGCTCGGCGAAGGCGCCAAGACGCCCGCGGAGGCGTCGTTCCATTTTCCCGGGGGCCTCAAGGATTATCTTGCCGCCGACATCGAAGGGGAGGCCCTCGTCGCGGATCAAGTCTTCACCGGGAGGATCGAGAAATCGGGCAGGCACGGCACGGTCGAATGGGCGGTCGCCTGGCTCGCCGCGGCGGACGGCTTCGTTCATTCCTACTGCAACACCATCCCGACGCCCGATGGGGGTACGCACGAGGCGGGCCTGCGCAGCGCGCTGTTGCGGGGTCTGAAGGACCACGCGGAGCGAGTCGGTCAAGCCAAGCGCGCCGGCTCGCTGACGACCGACGACGTAATGGCCGGCTGCGCCGCGCTCATTTCCGTTTTCATCCGAGAGCCGGAGTTTCAGGGACAAAACAAAGGCCGGCTGCAGACTGCGGAAGCCGCCCGGCTGGTCGACAACGCAGTCCGAGACGCCTTCGACCATTGGCTGGCGGCGGCGCCGAGCCAGGCGGCGAAACTCCTCGACTGGTCGATCGAACGCGCCGAGGAGCGTGTCCGCCGGCGCATGGAGAAGGACGTCGCCCGCAAGAACGCGGTCCGCAAGCTCCGCCTGCCCGGCAAGCTGGCGGACTGCACGAACTCGTCCGCGCAAGGTTCTGAGCTTTTTATCGTCGAGGGCGACTCGGCGGGCGGGTCAGCAAAGCAGGCGCGCGACCGGGCCTCACAGGCTGTGCTGCCGCTGCGCGGCAAGATTCTCAATGTCGCCTCGGCTACGCGCGACAAGGTCGCGCAAAATCAGCAGCTCGGCGACCTCCTGCAGGCGCTCGGCTGTGGAGCGGGCCCCCATTACCGCGCTCAGGACCTGCGCTACGACAAGATCATCGTCATGACCGACGCCGACGTCGACGGCGCCCACATCGCCTCGCTGCTAATCACCTTTTTCTATCGGCAGACGCCTAAGCTCATCGAGGAAGGCCACCTGTATCTCGCCGTGCCCCCGCTCTACCGGCTGACCCAGGGCGACAAGTCGCTCTACGCCCGCGATGACGCGCATAAGGAGCAGTTGCTGAAGTCCGGCTTCGCCGGGCGCGGCGCCATCGAGGTCAGCCGATTCAAGGGACTTGGCGAAATGCCGATGCGCGACCTGAGGGACACTACGATGGATCCGGCGAAGCGCACCCTCCTGCGCGTCGCCGTGGCGCCCGAGGACAAGGCCGCCACGGCGGAAACGCTCGAGCGTCTAATGGGATCGAAGCCAGAGGCGCGGTTCGTTTTCATCCAGGAGCGCGCGCCGAAGGCGATCGAACTGGTCGATGTTTGAAAGAGTTTTGCCTCCGGTGGGTTGCCGCAAAATGTCCGCCAGTGGGAAAAACGGAGATACTTTCCTCCGTGCATCAAGCCATCTGGAAACGGTCATGGAAATGCGCTATTAGATGAAAAGCGGGCTCCGTTCGCGTTTTGCGAGCAGACGGGCGAGCTTTCAATGGTCGACGTCTTTGGTTTCGTTATATCGCGGCCGGCAAACGAACTGTTGCCGTTTTCCGCGGGGCGCCGACCTGCGCGGTCCGGGCGCCCACCTGCCACCGCGAGGCCTCGCCTTTGAATGTTTCGACAGCACGAATTCCGCATCCGGCCTGGAACGGCGGACCGGGTGGCGCGTAGGGGGTTTGCTGCAAAAGTGGAGTCGTGTGGGGCGGCGTCGCGCCTCGACCGAATAGGGTTTTGGTTGGAGAATCTGAACTAACATGAGCAAGGGTAAGGATTTTCGCCCCCGCAAGCGGGGCTTCGATGATGACGGACCGATGTCCTACGATTCGAAGCCCCGCCAATCGCGGGGCTACGGGGGTGTTGCCGAAAGCGGCTTCGGCGCCCCCCCTCTCGGTGGCGGCCCCGCGGCGATGAACTCGAGCGCGCCTGCGGTCGATGCGGTCGTGAAATGGTTCAAAGCCGACAAGGGCTACGGCTTCGTCGAACTGGCGGGCGGCCAAGGCGACGCGTTCCTGCACGTCAACGCGCTGCACAACGCCGGCCACGAGACGGTCCCCGCGGGCGCCAAATTGCGGGTCCAGGTGGGCGCCGGGGCCAAGGGAGCTCAGGTGACGCGGGTGCTCGAGGTGGACGCTTCCAACGCTGTCGAGCGTCCGCAGCGCTCGTTCGGCGACGCGCCCCGACCCAGGCGCGTCGCGCCGGATCCCTCGACAGCCGTCTCTGTCAGCGGCAAGGTCAAGTGGTTCGACGGCGTCAAAGGATTTGGCTTCGTCGCCAGCGAGGACGGGGGCAAGGACGTCTTCGTCCACATCTCGATTCTCGGGCCGGCGGGCATCACCAATCTGGCCGAAGGCCAACAGGTCCACATGCGCGTCGTCGACACGCCGAAGGGCCGGGAGGCGATCTCGTTGTCGATCTGACCGAAGGGGAGAGTTCCATCGTCGGCGCATGGGAGCGCGGCGCGGCCGCGCTCTTTTTGCGTTAAAGAGCGCCACGCGCTTGCAGACAGCGCGGGGCCGACGCGCCTGCGAACGAGGACTTGACCGATGCAGCCTTCGCGCGACATCCACCGTCTGATCGAAATCATGGCCGCGCTCCGCGATCCCGAACACGGCTGCCCGTGGGACGTCGAGCAAAGCTTCGCCTCGATCGCTCCCTACACGATCGAAGAGGCCTACGAGGTCGCCGACGCGATCGAGCGCGGCGACACCGAGGATCTGAGGGAAGAGCTCGGCGACCTGCTCCTCCAGGTCGTCTTCCATGCTCGAATGGCCGAAGAGGCCGGCCTGTTCGACTTCGGCGGCGTGGTCGAGGCGGTCACGGCGAAGCTCATTCGCCGGCATCCGCATGTCTTCGGAGACGCCCGCGAGCTCGACTCGGAGGCGGTGAAGGCCCTGTGGTCGCGCATCAAGGCCGACGAGAAGCGCACACGAGCGGAAGCGCGGCGATCGGCCGGCGTCTTGGCCGAAGCGCGGTCGGGCGCCTTCGGCGGCGTTCCGCTGCCCCTGCCGGCGCTGTCACGGGCGCTGAAATTGCAGGAGAGGGCCGGCAAGGTCGGATTCGACTGGGACGACGCTCACGCCGTCGTCGCCAAGCTGCGCGAGGAGATCGCCGAGGTCGAAGCGGAACTCGCCGACCGCTCGGCGGAAAGGCTGTCCAACGAAGTGGGCGACCTCCTGTTTGCCGCGGTGAACCTCGCGCGTCATCTTCGCGTCGATCCGGAGGCGGCGCTGCGGGGCGCGAACGCCAAGTTCGAGCGCCGCTTCGCCCACATCGAGCGGCGTCTCGCCGAGCGCGGGCGTGGGCCGGAAGGCGTCGGTCTCGACGAGATGGAGACGCTGTGGGTGGAGGCCAAGGGGCTCGAGCGCGAGGCCCGCTGACCGATGCGCCACCTGGCGCTTCTCAGGGGCGTCAACGTCGGCGGCGCGCGCTCGCTGCCGATGCGTGAGCTCGAGCAGGCTTTCACCGCCGCCGGGGCGACGGCCGCGGCGACCGTGATCCAGAGCGGCAACGTCGTGTTCGCGTCGGACCGTCCGGAGGCGACCTGCGCGGCGGCCGCGGCCGCGGTCGAGGCCAAATACGGCTTTCGTCCGCCGATCGTGCTGCGGAGCGCAGAAGCCTGGCGGGCGATGGTCGAGGCCAATTCGTTCGTCGCCGCCGGCGTCGGGCCGGAGGCGCTTCACCTCGCCTGCCTCGCCGCAAAGCCGAGCCCCTCCCTCGTCGCGCGCCTCGATCCGCGGGCGTTCCTGCCCGACGAATTCGTCCTCGCCGGCGCGGACGTCTATCTCAGGCTGCCGAACGGCGTCGCCAAGGCCAACCTCGCCAACGCCCGCCTCGACCGAATGTTCGGGACTGTCTCGACGATGCGGAACTGGCGCACTGTCCTGCGCCTGCTCGAGCGGCTGGAAGATTGACCGGGCGGCGGCGGTCTGAAATGGGCAGTCAAGCCGTTAAAACGTCTTTTAGCGCCGCTTTAGCGGCGCGCCC
>DASRSL010000052.1:0-17798 GCA_035656495.1 Roseiarcus sp. | reverse complement strand
TCGGCCGGCAAGAAAGGCGCCGTCGAAATCCGACGAGGATCGCATGCAATTGATCGGAATGCTCGATTCGCCCTATGTGCGGCGCGTCGCCGTCGCGCTGATCGCCGCCGACATTCCGTTCACCCACCGGCCGATCTCGCTCTTCCGTCACATCGACGAATACTCGAGGTTGAACGCGCTTCTGAAAGCGCCGACCCTCATCACCGACGAGGGGACCGTACTGATGGATTCCGGCGTCATACTCGAGTATCTCGCCGGCGCTCATCCGCGTGTTGCAGCGCTGACGCCCGCGGAGGCGTCCCGACGGTTGCCCGCGCTTCGGGCGACGGGGATTGCGCTGACGGTGATGGAAAAGGCGGTGCAGAGGCACTACGAACGCTCGCTCCGCCCGGCAGATAAGCGGCACCAACCGTGGGTCGACCGGATCATGAGCCAACTGGAGGCCGGCCTGGCGGCGCTGGACGCCGAACTGCCCGTTGCAGGCTGGACCGGCGACGAATTCGGTCTCGGCGACATCTCCGTCGCGTGCGCCTACGGCTTCGTCGGAAGCGTGCTATCGGACCTCGCCGAGACGGACCGTTACCCGAACCTGGTCGCCTTCTGTGGTCGCGCCGAGGCGCTTCCTGCGTTCCGGGCCGCCCCCGCGGAGGACGGCGTGACCGCGCCCGTCGTCCCGCAGGCCGGAGAGGCGTCCCGGTTCGCCGGCCAGACGGGAGACAGCAGGTCATGATCGATCGGAACGAGACGATGCGTGCGGTCGTCGCTCCGCGGCCGGGCGGACCTGAGGCGCTCCAAATCGAAATGCGGCCGCGCCCGCTTCCGGCCGAAGGGGAGATTCTGATCAAGGTCGAGGCGGCCGGCGTCAACCGGCCGGACACGCTTCAGCGCATGGGCCTTTATCCGCCGCCGCCCGGCGCGAGCGACGTCCTGGGGCTCGAGGCGGCCGGCACGGTCGCGGCCCGCGGCCCTGGCGCGACGCGTCATGCGGTAGGCGACCGCATAACCGCGCTTATCCCTGGGGGCGGCTATGCCGACTATTGCGTCGCGCATGAAAGCAACGCGCTTCCGATTCCATCGGGGCTGACCTCAGTCGAGGCGGCGGCGATTCCGGAGACGTATTTCACGGTCTGGACCAACGTTTTCGTCCGCGGCGCCCTCAAATCGGGAGAGACTCTGCTGCTCCACGGCGGCGCATCAGGCATTGGCACGACGGCGATCCAGCTCGCCAAGGCTTTCGGCGCCAAGGTGATCGCGACCGCGGGTTCGGACGAAAGGGCGAGACAATGCGAACAGCTCGGCGCTGATCTGGGAGTTAATTACCGGACCGACGACTTCGTCGCCCGGACGCTCGCCGCAACGAATGGTCGCGGCGCGGACGTCATTCTCGACATGGTCGGAGGCGACTACGTCGGGCGCAATTACGCGGCCGCCGCGGTTGACGGGCGGATCGTCCAGATCGCCTTCATGCGCGGCCAGAAGGCGACGGTCGACCTGCGGCCGATCATGCAGAAGCGTCTGATCCACACCGGGTCTACCCTTCGCCCGCGCTCGCCGGCAGAAAAGGCGGTCATCGCCGAGGCCCTTTCGGCCAAGGTCTGGCCGCTTATCGAGGCCGGAGCCTGCAAGCCGACGATCGACTCGGTTTTCCCTCTCACCGAGGCCGCCGCCGCCCACGCGAGAATGGAGAGTGGAGCCCATATCGGCAAGATCGTGCTGACGATGTGACTGCGGTTGAGGCTTGAAAAGCGGTCGCCGACGCCTCATCTTCGTCTATGGCCGGGGCGAATCGGCAACCGGCCGAGAGGAATGCGACGCTGACACTCACGCCTCAAGCCGCTGCGGCGGAGAACGGCCGCAAATCGCTGGTCGACGTTCCGTCCGTCGACTCTCTTTCCCGAATCATCGTCGATAGTCTCGAAGACGCGAAAGCGGAAGACATTGTCACGATCGACGTCCGTGGCAAGACGACGCTCGCCGACTGTATGATCATCGCTTCCGGAAGGTCGAGCACGCATGTCGGCGCGATCGCCGATCGCGTCATGAAGGCCTGCCGCGACGCTGGCGTTTCCGCGCCGAAGGTCGAGGGCTTGCCTCTATGCGACTGGGTCCTGCTCGATGCGCGAGACGCGATTGTGCACATTTTTCGGCCTGATGTCCGCCAGTTCTACAATCTCGAGAAGTTGTGGAGCGCGGACAGGCCGGGCGAAACCCGGAGAACCCCGGAAGAGCTGAAGCTGTAAGCGCCGGAGGCGATGCGCATCAAGCTCATTTGCGTGGGCCGGCTCAAGGCGGGACCTGAACGGGAATTGTTTGCGCGTTATTTCAAGCGACTGGCGGAGACCGCGCGCGGCCTTGGCATTTCCGGCGTCGAGTTGCGTGAGGTCGATGAATCGCGCGCGCGTCGGCCGGAAGACCGGCGCGAGGAGGAAGCCTCCGCGATTGTCGACGCCATGCCCGCGGGCGCGCGCCTCATCGCGCTCGACGAGCGCGGCAATTCGCCGACGAGCGGGGAATGGGCGGCCGACATCGCTCAGGCGCGCGACGCTGCGCAACCGTTCTACGCCGTCGTGATCGGCGGCCCCGACGGGCTTTCGGCCTCGCTGCGCGGAAAGGCCCATCGGATCGTCGGCTTCGGAGCCATGACATGGCCGCACCAGCTCGTTCGGGTCATGGCGTGCGAGCAGCTCTATCGCGCACTCTCCATTCTCTCCGGTCATCCCTACCATCGCGCTTGATCGCCGCGATTCCGGCTAGATTTGATGATTTGGGACGCGGCATGCTGATGAGGCGAAGCGAAGGAATGCGATACGGGCTCGGCGTCGCCGCGTTCGGGGCTGCGCTCGGGTGGCCGTTGGCGGCGCTCGCCGACCCGGCCGTCGCCCCGGCCCCCTCGGCGGGCGAACAGCAGAAAGCGGAAAAGGAAGTCGAGCTTCGCGGCGTCGAGGACACCATGCGAGTGTCCGACGAGCAGCGGCGCGCCATCGACTCCGAAATCGAGTCGATCCGGGCCGATCGGGCGCGACTCACAGAGGCGCTGATCTCGACGACCGCCAAGGTGCAGGACGCCGAACGCGCCATCGCCGCGAAGGACGATCGTGTGGCGAGCCTGAACGCCAAAGCCGACTCGCTTTCCCGGTCGCTGGAAAGCCGGCGCGCCGCGATCGTCGAAGTCCTCGCCGCGCTGCAGCGCATGGGCGCCAATCCGCCGCCGGCGATTTTGGTCAAACCGGGCGATATGGCGGAGGCGGTGCGGGCCGCGATGGTCCTCAGCTCGCTGGTGCCGGACCTCAAGGAGCAGGCGGAAGCGTTGCGGCGCGATGTCCGCGACCTCAGCGAGACCAGGGAAACGATCGCGCGCGAGCGCGCGGAATTGACGCGGAGCGCCTCATCGCTGACGATCGAAAGGGCGCGCCTCGCCGGGCTCGTCGAGGCGCGCCAGCGCTCTCTCTCTTCGGCCGAGGAAGCGGTCGCCGCGCAGCAGACGCGTGCGGCGGAGCTGGCCCGGCAGGCGACGACCCTCAAGGAGCTGATCGCCAGACTCGACGCGGAGGAAGCGCAGCGACAGGCCGTGGCGGCAGCCGCCCACGCTGCCGACGAGCGGGTGGCGAAAGAGATCGCGGTGAAGGCGGAGAACGCTCGGGCCGCCCAGTCGGCGCGGCTGGCGCCGGAAATCGCCTTCGCCGACGCCAAAGGCCGCATTCCCCTTCCGGTCGCCGGCACGGTCCTGAAGACGTTTGGGTCTCCCGATGGATTCGGCGGAATCGAGCATGGCGTGTCGTTGGCGACGCTGCCGGGGGCGGTTGTTTCCGCGCCGGCGGACGGTTCGGTTCTGTTTTCCGGCCCGTACCGGACGTACGGGCAACTCTTGATCATCAACGCCGGCGGAGGATATTATCTTCTTCTCGCGGGCATGGATCACATCAACGTGGCGACGGGTCAGTTCGTTCTCATGGGAGAGCCCGTCGGCGCGATGGGCGAGGGGATCACCCGGATGGCGGCGGCGACCACAGTTGGCGCCACGCGACCGGTTCTCTATATCGAGCTGCGGAAAGACGGAACGGCGATCGATCCGGGACCGTGGTGGGCGAAATCAGACATCGAGAAGGCGCGCGGATGAATCGGACAGCAGGGTACTTGGGTTTGGGCGTCGTTCTGGGAACCGCCGCGACGGTCGCGGCGCCGCAGGCGCTTTCGTATATCAGTCCGGCCGCCTACGCCGCAGCGGCGGACACCTATCGCCAGCTCAACTTGTTCGGCGACGTGTTCGACAAGATCCGCAACGACTACGTCGAGAGGCCTGATGACGCCAAGCTGATCGAAGCGGCCATCAATGGCATGCTCGCCTCGCTCGACCCGCATTCGAGCTATATGGACGCCAGGGCGTTCAAGGACATGCAGGTCCAGACGAAGGGCGAGTTCGGCGGCCTTGGCATCGAGGTGACCCAGGAGGACGGGCTCATCAAGGTCGTGACGCCGATCGACGACACTCCAGCCGCCAAGGCCGGGATCCTTTCGGGCGACGTCATCACCGCCATCGACGACACGCAGACGCAGGGTCTCACGCTCGATCAGGCGGTGGAGAAGATGCGCGGCGCGATCAATTCATCGGTCAAGCTGAAAGTCGTCCGCGGACCGAAGAAGGAGGTCAAGGACTTCACGATCATGCGGGATCTCATCAGGGTCCAGTCGGTGCGCTCGCACGTCGAGGACGGCGACGTCGGCTACATCCGAGTCACCCAGTTCACCGAGCAGACGGCGGACGGCCTGAAGGCGGCGATGCAAAAGCTGAAGAGCGAAGTTCCAGGCGACAAGTTCAAAGGCTACATCCTCGACTTGCGCAACAATCCCGGCGGGCTGCTCGACCAGTCGATCGACGTCGTCAATTCTTTCGTCGACCGGGGCGAAATCGTCTCGACCCGCGGACGCACGCCTGACGAGACCCAGCGATTCGACGCTCACCCTGGCGGCGACCTGTCGGGCGGCAAGCCGCTCGTCGTCCTCATCAACGGCGGCTCGGCGTCGGCGTCCGAGATCGTCGCCGGCGCGCTGCAAGATCACAAGCGCGCCACGCTCATCGGCACCCGCTCGTTCGGCAAGGGTTCGGTGCAAACCATCATGCCGCTCGGACAGGAGGGGGCGCTTCGACTGACCACGGCGCGCTATTACACGCCGTCGGGACGCTCGATCCAGGCTAAAGGCATCGATCCGGACTACAAGGTCCTCGAGGACGTGCCTGACGATCTCAAAGGCAAAGACGACATGAAGGGCGAAGCGTCGCTCAAGGGACATCTGGCGAACGGCCAGGAGGACACCTCGGCCTCGCAGGCCTATGTGCCGCCGGACGAGAAAGGCGACAAGCAGCTAACGGCCGCCATGAATCTCCTGGAGCACGGGGTGAAGCCCGTCGAGACGACGGCGGCGAAGGCGGACACGGCGCCGAAGCCGGATGCGGTCAAAGCCGCAGCAGCCAAGCCCGACGCGCCTGCGCCGTCCGCGCCGTCCGGCGCCGGCAAGCCCAACTGACACCGTCAAAACCGACTTCGAGGAACGGCTGCATTTCATGAAGAAAGGTCTCACCTACTTCGCGGTCGGAATCCTAGCCGGCGTCGCGGTTGCGGGCGCGTCCGAAGGCGCGCTCCGCGCCGCCGGCGCCAACACCGGCGTCGCGCTGTTCGCCGACGTGTTCAACAAGGTCCGCGACAACTACGCGGAGAAGCCGAACGACGACAAATTGATCCGGGGCGCGATCGACGGAATGCTCGCTTCGCTCGATCCGCATTCGACCTATTTCGATCCGAAGGCGCTCGAGGACTTCCAGAAAAGCATGAAGGGCGAGGAGTTCGGCGGCCTCGGACTCGAGGTGATGATGGAGGACGGTCTGGTCAAGGTCGTCAGCCCGATCGATGACACCCCGGCCGCGCGCGCTGGCCTGATGTCGGGCGATCTGGTCACCGGCATCGACGACACGGCGGTCAAGGGAATGACGCTGAAGGAAGCGGTCGACAAGATGCGCGGTCCGGCCAAGTCGAGCGTGCGGCTGCTGATCGAGCGCGGCGCCAACAAGGATTCCAAGGAATACACGATCGTCCGCGAGATCATCCACGTGCAGTCGGTCCGTTCCCACGTCGAGGGCGGAGACATCGGCTACATCCGGATCACCCAGTTCAACCAGGAAGCCTACGACGGAGTGCGGAAGGCCTTCGACCATTTCCGCGCGGATCCCGGCTCGGCGAAGATCAAGGGCTACATCCTCGACCTGCGCAATAATCCCGGCGGCCTGCTCAACCAAGCGGTGGAGATCACAAACGCCTTCGTCGATAGCGGCGAGATCGTCTCGACCCGTGGGCGCAATGCCGATCAGCAACAGCGCTACAGCGCCCGCCCCGGGGTGAATCTTTCGCAAGGCAAGCCGCTGGTCGTCCTGATCAACGGCGGCTCCGCCTCGGCCTCCGAAATCGTCTCGGGCGCGCTTCAGGACCTCCGGCGCGCGACGCTCATCGGCACGCGCTCCTTCGGCAAGGGCTCGGTGCAAACGATCCTGCCGCTCGGCGAGAATGGCGCCTTGAAGCTGACGACCGCGCGCTACTACACTCCGTCCGACCGCTCCATTCAGGCTACGGGCATCGACCCCGACATCACTGTGCTCGAGAAAATTCCCGCCGACCTCAAGGGTAAGGTGTCGAGCCTCGGCGAAGCCTCGCTGTTCGGCCATCTCAAGAACGGATCGGAAGAGGAAAAGGGTTCGGACGCGTACGTGCCGCCCAACAAGGACAAGGACACCCAGCTCCAGGCGGCGATCAGCCTGTTGCACGGCGCAAAGCCCGCGTCGCTGCAGAAGCCCGCCACAACGGTCACCTCGCAGTGAGCCGCGCCGGGTTCGGGCTCGCGGCGCTGGTCGCGGCCCTGCCCGTCCTCGCGGCGGCCGAAGAACCGTCAGGCTGCGCAGCCTTCAGGTGGCCGATCGAGCGCGAGCGCGCGGCGCTCGCCGCAGCCGCCAAGCCCACGATCGCCAACGGCGGCGCCCTCGCCTATGACCTCGCCGCCACGCTCGAGCTCGCGCCGCTCTCCGAGGCTGGTTTGGCGCACGCCCCGGAACGCGCGCCGAAATCGGCGCAGTCCTTCGCCGGGCATTTCGCGCTTCCAGCCCCGGCGAAATCCGGAACCTTCCTCGTCACCCTGGCTTCGTCGGGCTGGGTCGACGTGGTCGACAACGGCGCATTCCTGCATCCCAAGGGATTCTCGGGCGCCGTCGGGTGCGAGGGGGCCCGCAAAAGCGTGAGGTTCGACCTGCCCGCCCGCCCGCTCGACATTCAGCTGAGCGGGGTCAAGGACGCCAAAATCGCGATCATCGTTTCGCCGGAGAGATAGGTTCCGTTCTGAGACGATCGCGACCGCCTGTGCGAGACAGGCCGGCGGCGCGCTTTTGTGGGAGCGATCTATCCAAGCTGCGCCGGATTCCTCGCTGTGGGATCTGGGCCCCGCATTGACTTCGCCGCTCCGGATTGCCATGAACGGGTCCAGCTCGGCTCCATCGGCCATGCGCCATGACGGCCCGGCGCGGGTGTAGCTCAATGGTAGAGCAGCAGCCTTCCAAGCTGAATACGAGGGTTCGATTCCCTTCACCCGCTCCAATCAACTCAATTTCGCCTCTCCGGCGATGAGCGGTCGTCCCTATGACCACTTTTGCAAAGTCCAGCTAGGCTTCGCCACGGGAGTCCGCCTGACGGTCGCCGCTTTCAACGAAGCGGAAATAGAGCTCCGGCTGGTCCTTCGCCCTTAGGCCGCTCAGCATGGCCGACAGGACCCGGTGCGCGGTGTGTTGGGCGGCTTCCCGTCGGGCCTCCTCGAGCGTGTCGCTCTGACCGCAGGTCGGGCAAGAAACGATCGTCGCCTGGCCGGACGGGGCCGAAAGCTCAACAGGACGCCTGCAGCGGCCGCACAGAATGAGCTGCTTTTCCTCAAAGCTCATAAGAGCGTCTCGGCCGAATCAATTGTGAGCGTTCAAACTGGGTTCACTGAGAGATCAATGTTCAGATCACGACAGCGAGCGCAATGCGGGATTCTACTTAGGCTAACCGACTCCGGCGAGCGCCTCCGGCCGACTTCTGTTTGGCCATGCGGCGTCGACTTGCCGGCCAAATGGCGGCGGGCGTCCCCGTTCCGAGGCAACCGGCGAGGCGCTGTCGGCGTGCAGAGCCCCTCGGCTGACGCGGATCAATGCCGCTGACGGTTCCCGCCCTCTCGACCGAGGCCTGTGGCGGGAGGCGACGAGCAACGTGCCCGGTCTCGTGCGCGACCGCGAGGCCGAGATCGGATTCATGACGCGCGCGCTTGTCTTATCGCCGAGCGACATCCCGTGGCTGAACTAGGTGATCCTCGACAAGATGGCGAAGCAGGGCGGCTATAGTCCTCCTGCGCGGCGCCGCACTCGGAAGGGTCGTGGCGGCCAGCATGGGAATGGCTCAGGGAGGCCGGCTCGAGCAAGGAGGTCGATCCGCCGTCGCTCGGCACGCCCGAGAAGGGATACCAGCCGCTCGCCGACGCGCCGGGCTCATACATGCACGGGTGAGGAAGGCGCGGAGCCCGCACCGAGCCGGCTCAACCAGTTCAGATCACCCGGCGGACCCAGCCGTATTCGTCGGCGATCGCACCACGCTGGATGCCGACGAGCTTCGCCCGCAAGCTTTCGGCGATCTGGCCGCCTCCGCCGTTGCCGATGACGAAGCCGCCGTCGGTGGATTTGATCTCGCCGATCGGGGTGACGACCGCCGCCGTGCCGCAGGCGAAGCATTCGCGCAGTTTCCCGCTTGCCGCATCCGCCCGCCAGTCTTCGTAGGCATAGCGTTCCTCGCGCACGGTCTTCCCTTCGCCGCGGGCGAGCGCAATGATCGAGTCGCGGGTGACGCCCGGCAGAATGGCGCCGTTGAGCGGCGGCGTCAGCATCGAGCCGTCGTCGAAGACGAAGAACACGTTCATGCCGCCGAGCTCCTCGACCCAGCGGCGTTCGGCGGCGTCGAGAAACACCACCTGGTCGCAGCCGTGGCCGATCGCTTCGGCCTGGGCCGCGAGACTCGCCGCGTAATTGCCGCCGCATTTGGCGGCGCCGGTCCCGCCGGGCGCGGCGCGGGTGTAGTCGGCGGACAGCCAGACGCTGACCGCCTTCTTGCCGCCCTTGAAATAGGCCCCGACCGGCGAGGCGATCACCACGAACCGATAGTCCGAAGCCGGGCGGACGCCGAGGAAGGCTTCGTTGGCGAACATGAACGGGCGGAGATAGAGGCTGCCGTCGCCGGCCGGCACCCACTCGACGTCGATCTTCACCAGCTCCTCGATTGCGCGTAGGAACGAAACCTCGGGCAGGGCGGGCATCGCCAGGCGCTCGGCCGAGGCCTGGAAGCGGCGCGCGTTCTGCTCGGGTCGGAACAGGGCGACGCCGCCGTCGCTCAGGCGGTAGGCCTTGAGGCCCTCGAAGATCTCCTGCGCGTAGTGCAGCACGGCGCTCGCCGGATCGAGCACGAACGGCTCGCGGGCGCGGATTTCCGCGTCGTGCCATCCGCGGTCCTTGGTCCAGCGGATGGTCGCCATGTGGTCGGTGAAGATTCGGCCAAAGCCCGGGTCCTCCAGCATCGACGCGCGGACGTGCGCGGCGACCGGCGCGGGATGGGGGCGGCGGGTGAAAGCGTGACCATGCCCGTCGTTCATCGGCTTTGCATCCTCGAAGACGATCCCGGCATCTTTAGACCGCCGCCGAGGCCGGCGCCACTGGCGCGAGGGCGGAAAGCCGCCCGGGGCCCAAGGTGCTCGACTGCAATTTTTCAGGCGGAGCAGATAAACACAAATATTAGACGTTTAATATTGCCCTCAACCTTGAAGGCCGGGAAGGCTTTTTCCGTAATTTTCGACTTCCACCCTCATCCGGCCCTCGGGATCAAGTCCGCGGGTCGCGCCTCCTTCTCCCCGCGAGTGGGGCGATGGAGGCAGCGCTGCTCGGGGAACCGTTGGTCTTTCCGAAATGTATAGGGAAGGGAAGACGATGCTCGATTATCTCTTGCGGTTCCTTGTCGGCGGGATCGCCGTCTCGGCCTTCGCCGCGCTTGGCGACGCCTTTCGCCCGAAGACCTTCGCGGGCCTGTTCGGCGCGGCCCCCTCGATCGCGCTGGCGACACTCCTCATCGCCCTGTCGAAGCAAGGCGCCGACTTCGTCGCCGTCGATGCCCGGTCGATGATCCTCGGCGCCTTGGCGCTGGCGGCCTACAGCTGGACAGTGTGCGTTCTCCTCCACAAATTCAGGATGTCGTCTCTTGCCGCGGCCATGGCGGCTTTTCTCGTCTGGTTTGCGGCGGCGTTCGGGATGACGGCCGTCCTGATTGGCCTCCGATGATCGTTCGGCTCAAGCTGTCTGCGCTCAGCAGGACAAGCTGGCGCGAATATCTGCTGAGGTTCGCGCTCGGCGGGGCCGCGACCGTCGTCGCGGGGCTCATCGCCGCCGGCTTCGGACCCGTCGTCGGCGGTCTCTTTCTCGCATTCCCCGCCATCTTTCCCGCCAGCGTCACGCTGGTCGAGAAGCATGTCCGGAAACGCAAGGAGAAAGCTGGCCTCGCCGGGTCGCGGCGGGGCAAGGACGCCGCCGCGCTCGACGCGATCGGCGCGGCGCTCGGCAGTTTCGGGCTCGCGGCCTTCGCAGCGGTCATCTGGCTCACGATCGGCCGGCTTGGCGCTTTGGCTCTCATCCTGGCGGCGGCGGCGTGGGTCGCGGTCGCCGCAGCGGCCTTGCGATTGCGGCGCGCGCTGTGAAAGCGGCGCGTCAAGGCCGAGGCTGAACCCGGCGGTGGCCCTCCTCCGGCGGCGCCGGAGGACCGGCGGGGAGCAAAGCCGAGCGTCTTTTCCCCCAAAACGATAAACTGCAACCTGTTCGCCGAATTCAGTTGTCAGTCCATGGGGTCAAGTTCAATCTTTGCTGGAAAAACGGGTTGTTCGTGGCGTTCGACCCCGAGCATCTGACCTTTCGTGCGCCGAATGGAGCGACGCAACGTGACTGGATCCGTCCTTGTCATCGATCAGGGCACGACCTCGACGAGAGCGGTGCTTTTCGACGCATCCGGGGCGCCGGTCGCTCTCGCGCAAGAGGAATTCCCCCAGATCTTTCCTCGCCCGGGCTGGGTGGAGCACGACCCCGGATCGCTTTGGTCCAGCGCCCTCGCGACCGCGCGTGAAGCGTTGCGCCGCGGCGCGTGCGAAGCGGCGTCGGTCGCCGGAATCGGCATCGCCAATCAGCGCGAAACCACGTTGATCTGGGAGAGGTCGACCGCCAGGCCGATCGCCAATGCGATCGTCTGGCAGGACAGACGCACGGCGGAATTGTGCGCCGCGCTCAAAGCGAACGGTTGCGAGCCGCAGGTGACGGCGACGACGGGCCTGGTGCTCGACCCCTATTTTTCCGCGACCAAGATCGCTTGGCTGCTCGACGCCGTTCCCGGGGCCCGTGCGGCGGCCGGGCGCGGCGAGCTCGCCTTCGGGACCGTCGACTGCTTTCTGCTCTGGCGTCTGACGAACGGGACGATCCACGCGACCGATGCGACCAACGCCTCCCGCACCCTGCTCTACGACATTCACAAGGGCGGATGGAACGACGACATGCTGCGCCTGTTCAATGTGCCGGCGGCGATCCTGCCCGAGGTCCGGGACACCGCGGCGGATTATGGCTCGAGCGCGCTCGAGTGGTTCGGCGCGGAGATTCCAATCCGCGCGCTCGTCGGCGATCAACAGAGCGCGCTGATCGGCCAGGCCTGCGTCGCGCCAGGCATGGTCAAGGCGACCTACGGCACCGGCGGCTTCGTGCTCCTCAACACCGGCGAAATGCCGATTTCGTCGCGGAGCCGATTGCTGACGACGGTTGCCTATCAGTGGAATGGCAAGCGCGCCTATGCGCTCGAGGGGTCGATCTTCTCGGCGGGGGCGACGGTGCAATGGCTGCGCGACAGCCTCGGAATCATCGCAACCGCCGCGGAAACGAGCGCGCTCGCAGCCGCTTCGGACCCCGCGCAGGCCGTCTACTGCGTTCCGGCCTTCGCCGGTCTCGGGGCGCCGCACTGGAGTTCCGAGGCGCGCGCCCTGATCTGCGGCCTCACCCGCGGCGCGACGCACAAGGAAATCGCCCGCGCGGCGCTGGAGAGCGTGGCCTATCAGACGCGCGACCTCGTCGAGGCGATGAAGTCGGACGCCGGCGGGTCGATCGAAGTCATTCGCGTCGACGGCGGAATGGCCGCCAGCGACTGGACCATGCAGTTCCTCGCCGACGCTCTCGCCATCCCGGTCGATCGTCCAAAGGATCTGGAAACGACGGCGCTTGGCGCCGCCTTCGCCGCCGGCTGGCGGGCGGGCGTCTATCCGGGTCCCGAGTCTTTCGCGGAGAAGCGCCGCCGCGACCGCTTGTTCGAGCCGCAAATGGCCGAGACGACTCGCGAGCGGCTCTATTCCGGGTGGCGCGAGGCGGTGCGCAGAGCGCTTTAGCTTTAGCCGGCGTCCAAGGGCTCCTACACTGCGGTCGTCCGCGACGCTTTGCGTTGCGCTATCGAGGCACAAGCCTGCCATAGACCGGCAGATCCAAGCGGCCGTGGACGGGATCATCTCTAAAGGTCGGGGTTCAAGCCGAGACAGCGCCCTCGCCAATTGGATCTACAGCGTCACGATCTCCGTCCCGGAGGCGCCGTTCAGGAGCCGCTTGAGATGATATTGCGCGAGCGGATCGGATGGTTGCGCGCCCAAAAGCGCGGCAAAGGCGGCGACCGCCGCCGGGTCGAGAGCCTCGAGCTTGGCGAAGGCTTCGGCGTACGCCGCCGTCGAAGCATTGCCGAGTTCTTCGGGAGCGAGCGGCTCGTAGGCGCGCAGCGGCTCGCTTCTGCCGCGCAACCTGAGGTCGCCGACCGGGCGGCCGCAAAATCCCTCCGCCCTTTCGGCGGCGATCGCGCTGACGCAGATGCGCGTGCCGAGCTGCTTGTTGACCGCCTCGAGCCGCGCTGCGGCGTTGATCGTGTCGCCGTAGGCCGTGTAGTCGAAAAGCCGCCCCCCGCCGAAATTGCCGACGATCGCCGGTCCCGCATGGACCCCGATGCGCGTGACGCCGAGCGGCACGCCGCGCGTGTTCCATTCGCGCCGGTAGTCTTCTGCGCGTGCGTCGAGCGCGAGCGCGCAGGCGACCGCCCGGCTCGCGGCGTCCGGCTGCTCGGCGGGCGCGCCGAACAGCACATGGATCGCGTCGCCGATGATCTTGGCCACAGTGCCCTCGTGGGCGAACACGATTTCGGTCATTCCTTCGAGGTAGCCGCTGAGGAGACTCGCGAGCCGCCTAGGATCGAGCGATTCCACCAGCGGCGTGAATCCCGCGATGTCGGTGAACAGCGTCGCGATCTCGCGTCGTTCTCCGCCCGGCGCGAGCGCGTTGGCGTCCGCCGCGAGGCTGCGGGCGAGGTTCGGCGAGAAATAGCGGGACAGCGAGGCATGCGCCCGCTCCGCCGCCGCCTGACGCTCGCGCGCATCGCGCAAGGCGGTCACATGCGCAATCGTCTTGCGGACCGTCGCCTCGAAGTCGGCGAAATCGATCGGCTTCGTGAGGAAGTCGAACGCGCCCCGGTTCATCGCCATGCGGATGTTCGCCATGTCGCCGTAGGCCGAGACGATCACGGTCGAGAACTTGGCCGCCTCCTCCTGCAGCTTGGCGAGCAGGGTCAGCCCGTCCATGCGCGGCATGTTGATGTCGGAGACGACCATGTCGAAATCGCCGTTTTCGGCGAGAAGGGTCAGCGCCTCGACGCCATCGCGCGCGAATCCGAAAACGATCGAGCCGTCCTTGATCTGACGGCGAAACTTCTGCCTCACCAGGTCTTCGAGATCGGGCTCGTCGTCGACGACGAGGATTTTCGCCGTCATTGCGCGCCCGCCGCCCCGGTCAGCCGTCGCGAAATCTCGCCGCGCAGTTCGGGGAAGTCGATCGGTTTGGTGAAGAGTCCGGCGGCTCCGGCCTCGACCGCCTTCCGGCGCGTTTCGAGGTCGCCATAGGCGGTGATCATGATGACGGGCACGTCGGGGCGAGCTTGTCGGGCGCGCGGCAACAAATCGATGCCGCTCATTCCGGGCATGTTGACGTCGGAGAGGATGAGGACGAGCCTGGCGGTCTCCGTAGAGCCGACCCGCTCCAGGGCCTCGCTCGCGGAATGGGCGAATTCCATGGCGAAGCGCGAGGCGCGCAATTCCTTGCGGAACTGCTGACGGAAGAGCTCGGCAACGTCGGGCTCGTCGTCGACGACCAGGATCAGCGCGCTCATGCTCCCCCTCCCCTCTTCCCTTGCGGAAGTGGGATCAGGGGCGAGTGGTCGGCGCGCAAGCGCCTCTGGACGACGCGCCCTGCGCCGCAGCCCCGGCCTTTGGCGCCGCCTTCTTCCGCATGGGGAAAAGGGGCGCGACGTCCCTCACTTTGCATCGGATACGAATTCCCGCGGAAAAATGTCTTGAGCGCCCTCCTTGACCGATAGGTGTCACATTTCGTCGGAGAATGCATCCTCTTTCGCCTCGTGACGCATGATGAGCGGCGCCTGCGCCAGGGCGAAGGCGACGGTGATCGGGAAGACGCCAAAGGTCTTGAAAGCGACCCACTGGTCCCAGGTCAGCAAGTGTCGCAGAACTTCGTTCACCCCCGCGAGCGCGAAGAAGAACAGGCCCCAACGAAGGGTCAATTGGCGCCAGCCGGCGGCGTCAAGACGGATCGCCATGTCGAAGACGATCGGCAACAGCAGTTTGCCGAACATCATCGAGCCGAGGAGAGCGATGCCGAGCAGGCAGTAGATGACGGTCAGCTTGATTTCGATAAAAGCCTTGTCCTGCAGCCACAACGTCAGCCCGCCGAAGAGCAGCACCATTCCCGCGGTGACCAATGGCATCACCGGAAGGCGGCGCGTCAGCGCGAATGAGATGACCAGTGATAAAGACGTGACCAGCATCAACACGGCGGTCGCCGTCAGCATGCCGGCCTTGTCGGGCGGAAAGTCCGCCGGCAATAGCCCGCCTAAGAGTCCGTGAAAGAGCGCCGGCCTCGAATTGGCGACAAAGAACAGCGCGAGCGGCCCCAGCTCCAGCAAAAGCTTGACGATCGGGTTCAAGGCCTTGCCCCGGGGTGCGGAGGTTCCGGTCGCCTTGACGCCCATCACTGCGGCGCCTCCGCGTCCTCCAGCCCGGCGATCGCCTCTGCGAAATCGCGCGCAGTGAAGGGCTCGAGGTCTTCGACCCCTTCGCCCACCCCGATGAAATGCACCGGCAGGCCGAATTTGTCGGCGATGGCGACGAGAATGCCGCCGCGCGCGGTCCCGTCGAGCTTCGTCATCACGAGGCCGGTGACGCCGGCGGTGCGGCCGAAGATCTCCACTTGGCTGAGCGCGTTCTGGCCGACGGTCGCGTCGAGTACGAGCAGCACGGCGTGCGGCGCCTCCGGGTCGACCTTCTTCATCACGCGGACGATCTTCTCGAGCTCGCCCATGAGCTCCACCCGGTTGTGCAGCCGCCCGGCGGTGTCCATCATCAACACGTCGGCGTCGAGCTCACGGGCACGGGTCAACGCATCGTATGCGAGGCCTGCGGCGTCCGCGCCCTGCTCGCGCTCGACGAGATCGGAGAAGGTGCGCCGCGCCCAGACGCGCAATTGCTCGATCGCCGCGGCGCGGAACGTGTCGCCCGCGGCGAGCACGACCGTCTTGCCCTCGCTCCTCAATTTGGCCGCCAGCTTGCCGATCGTGGTCGTCTTGCCGGAGCCGTTGACGCCGACGATGAGGATGACGAACGGATGCTTGCTCGCGTCGATCTCGAGCGGGCGAGCGACGCGCGTGAGACTGCGCTCGACCTCGACGGCGAGGACCGCCTTCACCGCGTCGGGCGTGATGCCCTTCTCGTAGCGGCCACGCCCGATCGCCTCACGGATCCTTGTCGCCGCGCCGAGGCCGAGGTCGGCCCTGATGAGGACGTCCTCGAGGTCGTCGAGCGAGTCCGCGTCGAGCTTGCGCTTGGCGAAAATATCGGTGACGCCGCGGCCGATGCTGGTCGAGGAGAGCGTGAGCCCTCTCCTGAGCCGCTGGAACCAGGTCCGCTTCGGCTCGATCGGCGGAGCCGGAGCCGGCTCCGCTATTGCGGCGGGCGCCGGCGGAAACTCGGGCGCGGCCGGCGTCTCCGCCCCGCCGGGCGCCGGCGCCCCGTTGCCGAACCAGCGCCGCATGAGGCCGGGTTTGGTTTTGTTCTCGCCGTCTTCGCTCAACGCATCATCCTTTCGCCTCCGCTGGCAGCCGCATTCGCCTACGCGGCTGACGCGGTCAGCGACCGCGTCTATTATGGCGCCCCTGCCTAACCTACCTATGTCTTCATGACGCCCGAAGAAACAAGAGCGCGGCTGCTCTATCGCGACGGTTTGATGCTCATCCTCGACAAGCCTGCGGGCGTCGCCGTCCACCGGGGGCCCAAGGGCGGCCCGAGCCTGGAGGACGACTTCGAAGCGTTGCGCTTCGGCCTGCCGCGCAAGCCCGCCCTCGCGCATCGGCTCGACCGGGAAACCGCAGGCTGCCTCGTACTCGGACGACACCACAAGGCTTTGGAGAAATTGGGGCTCCTGTTCAAGCAGGGCAAGATCGCGAAAATCTATTGGGCGATCGTCGCCGGCTCGCCCGCGGCCGAGAGCGGCGCGATCGACCTGGCCCTCGGCCGGCTCGACCCCAGGCGCGGCTGGTGGATGAGGGTCGATCCGAAGGGCCAGCCGGCGCTGACCCTCTGGCGCGTCCGGGGCCGGGGCGTCTGGCGTCGCGCGCCGGTCGCCTGGCTCGAGCTCGAGCCGCGGACGGGTCGGACGCATCAACTTCGCGTTCACTGCGCGGCGCAGGGCTGGCCGATCCTCGGCGACGCGATCTATGGCGAGCGCGCCGACGTCCCCCTGCAATTGCTGGCGCGCAAAGTGGTCGTGCCGCTGCCGAAGGGAAAGCCGCCGATTGAGGTCGAAGCGCCGGCGCCGCCCCACATGCGGGAGGCGCTCGCGGCCTGCGGGTTCGCGGGCGAACCCCCGCGCGGCGGGACCTCCGGCGAACTCCTTGGGGAAAAAGAGAAGTCGGCCGCCGCGGACTGATCTACAGCCGAGCCGGCGGCTGCCCCATAGTTGCGACCACCCTCAGCCGGAACAAGGCCGTGATCCAAACCGCGAGAGAGCTGGGAATCACTTCGACTTTGCCCGATGTTCGGGACCTCGCCCTCGGGTCGGTGGATTTGTCGAACCCAAGCCGAATCTTGCACTGCAATTGGTTGGCCCGAGCCGTCAGAGCGACGAAGTCGCCCTGCCGCGGCCGGGCGCAAGATTCCACCGTCGGGCTCTTCGAGCTCTCGGACTCTCGCGATGTCCGCGTCCGACTCCCGAGAGTTCCGGGCGCGGCGCTCCGACAGGGTTGACCTTGAGGCAGGGACCGCTCCAAACCGACGCCGAGCGTTTGGACGATTTCAAACGGACGGGCCATGCAGCGACGGCGGTTCGGGCGCGATTTGGCGGTTTCGGCGGTCGGCTTCGGCTGCATGAGTTTCGGCGGCTTCTACGGACCGACGAGCGAGAGCGAGACGATGCGGGCGCTTGCCCGCGCGCTCGACCTCGGCGTCGACTTCTGGGACACCGCCAACGTGTACGGCGACGGCGTGAGTGAAAAGCTGATCGGCAAGTTCCTGGCGGAGGACAGGAGCCGCCGCTCGAGAGTGACGCTCGCGACCAAGTTCGCCATACGCCGCGAGCC
>DASRSL010000051.1:0-2667 GCA_035656495.1 Roseiarcus sp. | reverse complement strand
CGCAGCATAAGAGGACGACTTGGGGACGGCAACCGGTTTAAGGCAGGTCGAAAGCGGCGGACCGGGTCGATCTGGAAACAGTCCATAAATTTCTCGCGGCGACGCTAAACGGGGTCGCAACCCTCTGAAATCCTTGCATGCTGCCGCTAAACGGGTGCTAAACGGGCGATTGCGGAAACTTGGCCGCCGGGCCGGCGAAAGCGACGCCAGTGCCTGCCCAAAACTTGATCAGGTGATGGGCGATCGCCATCGGGATCGGCGCGGTCAATCCGGACGGATGGCGCCGCTCGAGAATCGCCAGCGTTTCCTCGCGCGTAAACCAGCGCGCGTCCTCGAGCTCGGTCCGGTCGACGGCGATCGCGCGGCTGAGCGCGTGGGCGAAACAGCCGATCATCAGCGAGGACGGGAACGGCCAGGGCTGGGAGGCGAAATAGCGCACCTCGCCGCAGGCGACGGCCGTCTCCTCCTTGATCTCGCGTTGGACCGCCGCCTCGATCGTCTCGCCCGGCTCGACGAAGCCGGCGAGCGCCGAATAAACGCCCTTCGGGAAGCGCGGCTGGCGGCCGAGCAGGCAATTGTCGCCGTCGACGGCGAGCATGATGACGACCGGATCGGTGCGCGGAAAATGCTGCATCCCGCAATTCCCGCAATCGCGCCGCCAGCCCGCCGCCGAGACATCGGCCAGGCTTCCGCAATTCGAGCAGAAACGCCGGCGCGCGTGCCAGTGCATCAGCGCCTTGGCCGTGGCCAGCATGCTCGCCCGGTCCGCTGGAACGAGGCCGCCCGCGGCGATCGAGCGCAGGTCGACGAGCTTCAGATCGTCGCGTCCGGGCGCGACGAGGACGCGCCGGTCGAAAAAGCCGTCGCTGGCGTTGGATTCCTCCGCCACCGCCTCGTCGCCGAGCAGGGCGGCGAACACCGGCGCTCCGTCCGGCAAAACGCCGAGCAGCGCCTCGACCCGCGCGCCGCCGAGCGCCCCGATCTCGGCGAGCGGCAGGAGCGGGTCGAGCCCGGCCGCCGACTTCATCAGCACCGGCATATCCCGCGCGATCAGGATCGCCCGCGCGTCAGGCCGCGCCCGCAAGGCGGCAATGACTTCCGCGTTCTCGCGCCGCTCCGTGGCGCGGTCGAGCGGATCGGCGGCGAAGCCCAGACCGTCGAGAGGCGCGCTCACGGGTAGCGCGCCTTAAGGCTCGCTGTCCGCTCGGCGTCGTCGTCGATGATGCAGCCGAGCCTCGGATCGCCGCCCTTGGCCGCCATGCCCGCCTCGAACCGCGCGACGTCCTGGCGCTCCGAGTCGCGCCACATCGTCCATTGCTCCTGCGTTTCGTTGAGGAGGACGAGACTTCGCATCGCCGGGTCTTTCACCGGCATCTCATGCGCCCGCGTTTTTCGACACCGGACGGTCCAGGAATATCCGCATGCGCTGGAGCGCGCGCTCGATGTTCTCGAGCGAGTTGGCGTAGGAGAGGCGCAGATAGCCCTCGCCGTGGACGCCGAAATCGGGGCCGCCGACCGTCGCAACCCCCGCTTCCTCGAGCAGCGCGGAGGCGAGGGGCTTCGCCTTCCGGCCCGTCTTCGACACATCGGGAAAGGCGTAGAAGGCGCCCCTCGGCGCAACCGCGCTGACGCCAGGCAGGCTGTTCAGCCCCTCGATCACCGCCTTGCGGCGCCGGTCGAACTCGGCCCGCATCGCAGCAACCGAATCCTGCGGCCCTCTGAGCGCCGCGATACCGGCGAACTGGGCCGCCGAATTGACGCAGGAATAGGAATTGACCGCGAGCTTTCGCGCCGCATCCCGCCAGGACTTCGGCCACACCGAATAGCCGAGCCGCCAGCCGGTCATGGCGTAGGTCTTCGACCAGCCGTCGAGCAGGACGAGCCGGTCGCGGACCTCCGGATAGGCGATGAGGGAGCGGTGGGCGGCGCGATCGTAGGTGAGCTGCCCGTAGATCTCGTCGGACAGGATCGCAGCGTCTGGAAATCGCGCGAGCCCGCCGACGAGCTGGTCGATCTCCTCTTTCGGCGTCACGCCGCCCGTCGGATTGGCCGGCGAATTGAGAATGACGAGCCGCGTCCGAGGCGTCATCAGGGCGAGGGTCTCCTCGGCCGAGAAGGCGAAGCCGTTCGCTTCCCGCATCCGCGCGGGGATCGGACGCGCCCCGGTGAACTCGATCATCGAGCGGTAGATCGGAAAGCCCGGGTCGGGATAGACAATGTCCGAGCCCGCTTCCCCGAACATCAGGATCGCCATGAACATGGCGACCTTGCCGCCGGGCGTGATCAGCACGAGATCAGGGGAGACCTCGACGCCGAGCCGGCGAAAAAGGTCCTCCGCCACCGCCTCGCGCAAAGGAGCGACACCGACCGCGTCGGTATAGCCGTGCTCGCCGTCGCGCAACGCCTTCACCGCCGCCTCGACGATGTGCGGAGGGGTTTTGAAATCCGGCTGACCGATGCCGAGATTGATGACGTCGCGGCCCTGCCGCTGGAGCTCGGCGGCCCTGGCGAGGACGGCGAAGGCGTTCTCCTCGCCGATGCGATCGAAGGCGGCATTGAGTGCGATCACGTGAAGCTCCAGCCCGGGACGCGCCTCTTTTGGCAAAGCCGGCGTCGTGGGGCAAGCGAAACGGGGAAAGCCTCGTCAGCGGATCTCATGACACGCCC
>DASRSL010000050.1:0-43336 GCA_035656495.1 Roseiarcus sp. | reverse complement strand
CGTGTCCCTCGCCAACAACACCCGCTACGGCCTGGCGGCGTCGGTGTGGACCGAGAACGTCAACCGCGCTCTCGAAGTCGCGGCCCGCATCAAGGCGGGCGTCGTCTGGATCAATTCGACCAATATGTTCGACGCTGCCTCGGGCTTCGGCGGCTATCGCGAAAGCGGCTACGGCCGCGAGGGCGGCCGCGAGGGTCTGTTCGAGTACCGCGTCGCCGACGCGCCGGCGGGCAGGCTCAATCCGGCCAAGGCTGCGCCGCTCAGCGCGCTGCCGGGAATCGCTCCGGCGACCAAACGAGCCGGGGATCTCGACCGCACCGCGAAGCTCTATGTCGGCGGCAAGCAGGCCCGGCCGGATTCCGGCTACAGCTACGCCGTCCTCGATCCGAGGGGTTGCGAGATCGGCCTCGTGGGGCTCGGCAACCGCAAGGACATCCGCAACGCGGTCGAGGCCGCGGCCAAGGCGTCATCCTGGGGCGCCGCCACTGCTCACAACCGGGCTCAGGTCCTCTACTATGTGGCGGAGAACTTGAGCGCGCGCGCCGACGAGTTCGCCGGGCGGCTCACTGCCATGACGGGCGTTTCCGCGCGCGACGCCGAGGCCGAAGTCGAGGCGTCGGTCAGGCGCGCCTTCTTCTATGCCGGCTTCGCCGACAAGTTCGACGGGGCGGTCCACGCCACCCGCTCCCGCTTCGTCACGCTGGCGATGAACGAGCCGTGGGGCGTGATGGGGATCGTCTGCCCGAACGAGGCGCCGCTGCTCGCCTTCATTTCCCTCGTCGTGCCGGCGATCGCTATGGGCAACTGCGTCGTCGCCGTCCCGTCCGCCGTCCATCCCCTGAGCGCGACCGATTTCTACACCGTCCTCGATGCCTCGGACGTTCCCGGCGGCGTGGTCAATATCGTCACCGGCGATTCGAACGCGCTCGCCGCGACGATTGCCGAGCATGACGGGGTCGATGCTCTCTGGTACGTCGGCGACGCGCCCGGGGCGGCCAAGGTCGAGGCCTTGTCGACGGGCAATCTGAAGGCGACATGGGTCGCCGCCTCCGCCCTGGACTGGCTACGCGCGGAAGGCCGCTCCTTCCTCCGTCGCGCGACGCAGGTGAAGAACATCTGGACGCCCTACGGCGAGTGAGGGGCGCCCTCACCAGACTTTGGTGACCATATATCCCTGAGCGCGAAGACGCTCGATCAGTCCGCCTCTTCCTGGAAGGTGCAGGGCGCCCACCGCGATGAAGGCGCCGCCGCCCCTCAACAGCGGTGCGATCCGCTCGGCCATGGTGGCGTTTCGGCCCGCCAGGAGGAGGCGGGTGAACTCGTCCTCCGCCGCGCGCTCCTCTTCGCTCATCTCTCCGAGCGCGTCCGAGATCGGCAGGATCTCCGCCGGACGGCTCTCACGATAGAGTCTCAGCAGGGTCGCATAGACATCGTCGTTGAGGCCCGGATCACGCGCCGCCACGGCGAGCAGGACGGCAGCGACCCGCGGGCGCAGGGCGGAAATGGCGTCGAGCTGCTCCCCGACCGTCTCGAGTCCGACAACCTTGACTCCGGAGGCCTTGGCGGACTGGGCGATGAGCTGATCGACTTCCGGCAGATCGAGCGCCTGGCGTTGCGCCTCGCAATGCGGGATCGCCGTCAGCACCGCCAGGAACCAGAGTTTGAGATGGTGGGCGAATGCGCTGGGGTAGCCCCGAGCAGCGACGAGCTTTTCGATCGCCGCCCGATCCGCCGGAGGCGCATCCTCGAACGTGTCGTTCTCTCGGTCGAGCGCCCTGCGAAGCATGGCGGCGCCGGCGTCCGCCTTGGCCGCGGCGTCGAGAGGGCCGCCGAGCTCCGTCGCCACGACTCTGGCGCCGCCGATCCGCTCAGTCGCGCGACGCGCCAACGCGAGCGCCGAATCGTCCGTCGAGTGGATGGCGCCGAAAAGGTACGAAGGATCCAGACCGGGCTTGTCGATCCGCCAGAAGACGCCATCGTCGTTGACAAGATCGTCAGCGCGTTTGGCCTTGGCCGTTGCGAGTCCAGCGATCCTGGTGAGATCCGTGCCCTGGCAGGCGGGCGGAGCTGCGACCGCGGCCGCCGCCGCGGAGAGGATCCACAAAAGCCCGAGGCCGCAAAGGAAGAAAATCGACTTCATCGCCTTCGTTATCACAGTTTCCGCAGCGCCACCTCTTCGATGCGGTGGCTTGCGCCTTTCGTCAATAAGAGGTCGGCGCGCGGGCGAGTCGGCAGGATGTTCTCGTGCAAATTGACGAAATTGATCCTGCGCCAGATCGAGCGGGCCGTCGCCTCCGCCTCCTCGTCCTCGAGATCGGCATATTGACGAAAATAGCTGCGCGGATCGCGGAAAGCGGTTTGTCGGAGGCCCATGAACCGCTCGATGTACCACTGCTCCAGCAGCGCGTCGTCGGCGTGTAGGAAAACCGAGAAGTCGAAGAAGTCGGAGACGAACGGAATCTCCTTGCCGTCACGCGGCAGACGGTTCGGAGCGAGGACGTTGATCCCTTCGACAATGAGGATATCCGGACGATCGACGATGATAGATTCCCCCGGCACGATGTCGTACGTGAGGTGCGAATAGACGGGCGCAGCGACGTTGTGCCGGCCCGCTTTGACCGCCGACAGGAAACGGAGCAGCGCCGTCCCGTTGTAGCTTTCCGGAAAGCCCTTGCGGTCCAAGATGCCTTGGCGGATCAGCTCCGCGTTCGGGTGGAGGAAGCCGTCGGTCGTGACGAGCTCAACCTTGGGCGTGTTCGGCCAACGGGTGAGCAGGGCCTGCAGCACCCGCGCCGTCGTCGACTTTCCGACCGCCACTGACCCCGCGACCCCGATGATGTAAGGCACCTTGCCGTCGACGGCGCCGAGGAACCGCTGCGTCGCCTTGAACAGCCCCTGCGTTGCGGCGACGTAGAGGGCAAGCAGGCGCGACAGCGGCAGATAGATCGCCACGACCTCGTCGATTGATATCGGGTCATGGGTCGACTGCAGCTTGCGAAGGTCGTCGATCGTCAGGGTGAGCTGGGTGTCGGCGCGCAACTGCGCCCATTCGTCGCGGGTGAAGCGCCGGAAAGGGGACTCCACGGGGCGAGGGCCCACTTCACGATCCATGACGAGATCCTCGCGCTTGCCCTCGCGCCTAGCCTTTGCGAGACGCCTTTTCCTGGTGGCCGCTCCGCCCCGTGCGGCTCTGCAACTCGCTCATTACCGACCGAAGCGCGACGCCACGCGCCTGCAGCACGACGAGCAGGTGATAGAGCACGTCGGCGGCTTCGGCGCGGACCGCGTCTTGGTCCTGCGCGGCGGCGGCGATCGCCAGTTCGATCGCTTCCTCGCCGAACTTGCGGGCGCAATGTGCGGCGCCCCCGTCGAGCAGGCTGCGCGTATAGGATTGGGCGGCGCTCGCTTCGGCGCGGCGCGCGATTGTCTCGGCGAGATCATCAAGGGTGAACATGTCCTAGCCGTATCGCTGTTCGCCGTCCGGGGATAGCGGGTCGAAGAAGAGGCTACGCGCGCCAGACCCGATCCGCAGTAGCGCCGAACTGCACGTGACGGTTCATGTATGGCCCTTTGCGAGCCTGGTGCGTCCGCATTTATCGCCTGCCGGCCCGGTCTCGCAACCCACCGCCCGCGGCGATGGGTCGCGCCTTTGCGACGATATTCGGCCCCAATCCGGGCCACTTGATGGGCCGGCCCATCGGGGTCGCGCGGATCAGTCTCGGCGTCCAGGATCTGGAGTCCTCGGTGCAGCGCGCGATCGGACGCGTGCAGTCCTACGAAGAGACGAAGGCCTGCGCCGACGCGGCGCGGAGTCTGGGGGTCGGATCGCTCAATCTGGATCTCATTTACGGCTTGCCGTTGCAAACGGAGGAGAGGGTCGCGCGCACCGCGCGCCGCGCGCTCGGTCTGACGCCCGACCGGCTCGCGGTATTCGGCTATGCCCATGTGCCGTGGATGAAACGGCATCAGGCGCTGATCCCGGAGGAGGAGCTGCCCGGCCCGGTCGCCCTGTTATGGGCAGCTGAAGGCGATCCATCGCGTGCTGATGCAGGAGGGCGGGTATATCGCAATCGGCCTCGACCACTATGCGCTGCCGAGCGACACGATGGCGGAGGCGGCGGCGATCCGGCGGCTCAAGCGAAGCTTCCAGGGCTATACGACCGACGTTGCGCCGGCTCTCGTGGGGTTCGGCGCGAGCTCGATCGGTTCGCTGCCCGCGGGCTACATGCAGAATGCGCCGTCTGCGGCGGCGTGCGCCAAGGAGATCGGCGCCGATCGTCTCGCAACCGTTCGGGGTATCGCGCTCAGCCATGACGACCGGCTGCGTCGAGACGTCATTGAGCGAATCATGTGCGATCTCGAGGTCGATCTCGACGCGGTCGCGGCAGAGCATCGCGCCGATTCCGCGCCATTGAAGGCGGCCGCTTCCGTTGGAATGCCGCCTTCGAGGAGGACGGCCTCGCATCGTGGGATGGGCGGCGCATTGTGATCAGCGAGCGCGGGCGCCCCTTTGTGCGCTCGATCGCCGCGCTGTTCGATGTCTATCTCGCCCGGGCAGAGCGACAAGCCCCGCCACTCGCGCGCAGTCTGAAGGACGACCTCCCTCCTTGACTTGGCGCTGGAGCGCGCCTTAAAGCAAAACCCGTTGTCGGATCGGGGCGATTAGCTCAGCGGAAGAGCACTCCCTTCACACGGGAGGGGTCACAAGTTCGATCCTTGTATCGCCCACCATCCAGTCCGTAAATGTCGCAGGGGCTTGCGACAGGCGAGATCCCAATGCATGCCTTGGCCTCGACGGTGACGCTACGGCATCCACGGGCGGGGACATTCTGGCAAGGAGCGGGGTGAGCGCGTGCGGCTTGCGTTTTGCGGCATGTGATGCGCGCAGAGCTGCGACAGGCTTGCCTTCGGGAGCTGTTAGGAATCGGGTCGAACGCGGCTCTCCGCGGGTGAGGCTCGCGCATCCGTTCGAATTGGCTAAGCTGACGGAGTGAACGAAACCGTCGACGTTTCCCTGTACAAGGAGGCTTTGCTGTTCCTGGCGACGGCGGGCGTCGTCGCGCCGCTGTTCTTCCGGCTCAGGCTCAGCCCGGTGTTCGGCTACCTTCTGGCCGGTCTCGCGCTTGGGCCGTACGGACTCGGATCGCTCGCCAGGAAGGCGCCGTGGCTCGGCGCGCTCGCCATCAGCAACGTCGAGACGATCGACCGGATCGCCGCCTTCGGCGTCGTCGTGCTTCTGTTCACCATGGGGCTCGAACTGTCGTTCGAGCGCCTGAGGCGCATGCGCCGACTGGTGTTCGGGCTCGGCCTTTCCCAGGTCGCCGCCACGATGCTGGTCCTGGCCGCGATCGCCTGGGCGCTCGGCCTGAAGCCGGCGGCGGCGCTGGCGACGGGCGGGGCGCTGGCCATGTCCTCGACCGCGATCGTCATACCTGTTCTCATCGAAGGCAAACGGCTCGGCGCGCTGGTTGGACGGGCGAGCTTCTCGGTGCTCATCTTCCAGGATCTCGCGGTCGCGCCGCTGCTTGTCATGGCGGGCGCCTTCGCAGGCGGCGAGGGCGGGCTCGGCGCGGCGCTCATCGGCCGGCTCGCTCCGGCGGCGCTCGCGCTCGCCGCGCTGATCGTCTTCGGCCGGCTCGCGCTGCGGCCGTTCTTCCATTTCGTCGCCGAGACGAAGAGCCCGGAATTCTTCATGGCCGCCTGTCTCCTGGTCGTTCTCGGAGACGGCCTCGCCGCCGCGGCAAGCCGGCTGTCGATGGCGCTCGGCGCCTTCGTCGCCGGGCTCCTGCTCGCCGAAACCGAATACCGCCGCGAGATCGAAGTGACCATCGAGCCGTTCAAGGGCCTGCTGCTCGGGCTCTATTTCGTCTCCGTCGGAGCCGAGATCAATCCGGCGCTCGTCGTCGCAAAGTCCGGTCTCATCCTCGGTCTCGCGGCGGCGCTGATCAGCCTCAAGGCGCTGATCCTGTTCGCGCTGGCGCTCGGCTTCCGCCTGCCGGCGCGGGTCGGCGCGGAAATGGCGCTGCTGCTCGGCCCGGGAGGCGAATTCGGCTTCGTGATGATCGGCGCCGCCCTCGCCGGCGGGCAGATCGACCGGCCGCTGTCGACGACGCTCGTCAGCGCGGTCGCCATCTCGATGCTCGCCATTCCGCCGCTCGCCCGGCTTGGCGCGCTGATCGACGCCAGGCCCCGCCTCCACGCGGACGCGCCGCCGGAGGAAGCGCCGCCGGAGAGCGAGGAGCGCCGGGTGATCATCGTCGGCTACGGCCGGGTCGGCGCGCTGATCGGCGACATGCTGGACATGCACAAGGTCCCTTTCGTCGCCGTCGATGCGGACGCCCGCCTCGTCGCGCGCGCCCGCGACGCCGGCCGGCCGGTCTATTACGGCGACGCGTCGCGGCCCGAGTACCTGCGCCGCTGCCCAATCGAATCCGCCCGGGCGGTGGTGGTGACCATGGATTCGCCGCGCGCCAACGAGATGGTGGCCGAGACGGCGCGGCAGCTGCGCCGCGACGTGATCCTGGTCGCCCGCGCTCGCGACGCCGACCACGCGCGCGCCCTCTACGGCCTCGGCGTGACCGACGCAGTGCCGGAGACAATCGAGGCGAGCCTGCAGCTCTCCGAGGCGGTGCTGGTCGACATCGGCGTGCCGATGGGCCTGGTGATCGCCTCGATTCACGAGAAGCGCGACGAGTTCCGCGCCATCCTCGCCGCCGCGGGCGCGCCCGAGCGGCCGCGCGCGGCGCGCAAGCCGCGGCGGAGCTGACGCCCGTCCCTTCGCAACTCCCAGCCGGTGGGTCTTGCGCCTCGAGTCCGCCAAGCGGGCGTCTGGAAGCAGGCCCATAACGTTGGTGGATCCGGAGCCTCGACATCCGAGCGCCAATCGGGACTTTTCAGAGGGTTGCGGCGCCATTTTCCGGGCGGCGGATTGCCAACCTGGGTCTGATTGGGCGGCCGCGCCCGCACGCGACCCGACTGATTTCCGTTTGCGGTCCCAGGCCAAGTTCCTCCAAGCCAGACCAAGCCAGACCAAGGAATTGGGCTTGGATTTTCTTGGATTCTCTTGGATTTTTTCGTCCGATTCGGGATTTTTCAATGGGTTGTGAGCGATCCAAATCAAAAATTGACACTTCCAAGGCGACGGTCACGACCACGGCTTTCAGAGTCGCCCTCGACCCGCAGGCCGAACATCTCGTAGGCCCGCGCTTCGGAGGCCATGCCATTTCCGGGCGCCAATCCATCCTTTCAACGGGTTGCGGCGCCATCTCCAGGCCGCTTGCATGGGCTTAACGAACAGTGCAATTCGTTCGTCCCGCCACGCTGAGGGGGGAATGGACCTCGCGGGAGACGTCCGCTTCGCTCGCCACCTTGTAGGTCCAAGCGTTCGGAGCCCGTATCATTTCCAGGCGCACTTTCAATCTTTCACATATCCGGGCGACGCGTCGGAAGACCGACGACCGGCCTTCGCTTCGTCGGCCTCGCGCCTGATCACCGTGTAAAACATGTTGATTTGGCGACTAACGGCGGGAACGGCTTCGGCGAAAGCGAACAATTTGGCGATCCCCTTTTAGAGCGACTCCGAACAAATGTGGAACATCGCCGCTGCGCTGTCAAGAAATTTTTTGGTTTTCATAGTCCAAAGGCGGCCATGCGAAAATGTCAGGGCAGACGAGAACTGAGCTTGGGAGTTACGGGCGGCGCGACTTGGCCTGAGCGAAGCAAGGGGGCGAGCGCCGGCCGGCAGGGCCCGCAAGGCATTCTCCGAGTCCATAACGATCGGCGCATCGCGCAAATCGCTTCCAAGACGCGCCGTGCGCCCGCCGGCGGCCGGAAAATGAAGGCAAACAGAGGCGAAACCTTTCAATTTCTATCCTTTTCCTTCCATTTCTGATCGAGGCCAAATGGACCCATTACCGCGCCGAGTTTTGCGAGTCTGGGAAGAGATTGTCGGTTTTTTCTCGAGGCGGGAGACGGACGCCGGTTCTCGCTGCAACCCCGACGGGGTCGGCCCTTCAGCGCATGGCGGCGCGTCGAGTTGATCCAGGTCAAATCCGCGGACATCTCCTTGCGGCACGCCGCTCGGCGTTCATCAAGGGCGGCGCGATGGGAATAACGCAACATCTCCCGGACGGGCGCGAGGCCAGAGGACACGGATCTGCTGAAACGGCGCATGATCGCCATTGGCCTTCAGGTCGAGTCTTGGCTCGACGCAGCTCCGGCAATGTTGGGCGATCTGCAAAGTTCATGCGCCGCTTGCGCAAGCCGTCGCGAGCGCGCCTACGATCTTGTCGCCCATGTCGACGAGCCGACGTGGGAGGACTGGCGGGACTATAGCCACAACGCGGCAAGCTCAGAATGGTCGTCGCGCTGCAGGGCCCCTGATGATGAACCTCGCGAAGTTCTGCGCTTCGACGCTCATGTAGGACTTGGAGACGCCAGCGTCGTCTCCGCGTCTCTTGCTCGACAATCCTGACGATATGTCGCTTGGTTTCTGGCTGGCCTGCGGGAGGCGTCGAGCTTGCTGCGCCGAAGCTCTCCGCCTCAGGGCAGCCGCTCGGGCTTCGTGTTGGCCTGCCCTTTCAGGTCGGCTGGACGACAATTGGCGCGCCGAGTCCCGCTTGGCGGCGTCGGCCTGTTCGGCCGCCGCCGACCGTCCGGTTCAGCACACCCGCATCCAGTGAACGCCGCCGTAGGGGCCAACCCAGCTACGCCAGCATGGGCCTGGCCCTGGGGCGGCAGCGACGGCGGCGCCGACAACCGCGCCGGCGGCCAGTCCGCCGATGATCGCGCCGGGGCCCCAATAGCCCCAACCGGGACGCCAGCCCCAACCGGGGCCGCACCTCCCCCATCGACACCACCAGACTTTTTCAATCTGTGGCGAAAGCGCCTTTGCTCCCGCGGGCGAGGACAGCGTGAAAGCTGTCGCAGGGCCGACCTGCGCCGCCGCCATGGAAATAGCAGCAATGGCGCCTAAACACCGACCAGTCTTCTGTCTCACGACGATTGCTCCTTAAACGATTGGACTTGGGATCGCAGCAGAACCCAAGATGCCGCCGGATATGGCTTTCGCTCTGCCGACCTCCCTATGGTCAGGCTAATAACTCCAGGTAAACGGAAGCTTAAAAAGTATTCACGGACTTTGCTTGGATCATTGTGACAAATACCTGGCTAGGATCTAATGGCTCTTCCTCACCGTCGAGCCACGTTCGAGTCCCTTTGCGGCGGAAACAACTCCGCGTCGGGAGAGAGCGTCGACTAAGTCACCTCGTGACGGGCGAGACGAGTTCGCAATATATCAACTATCTGATTTAACTCGTGCTACGATAGTATTAGAGAACGATCGCTTACTCGTCGCCTCGGAAGGCTTGACTCCTCCCGCAAATTGTCGTTCACAACTGAACTATGCTCCATGCGGAGCGTATGGCGATTGTGGGAAACAATCGAAGCAAGGCGGTCGTGGGCGGGATGGCGCTGATTATCCGGCATGTCGGCGTCGACCTGAGCGACGCAGGGACTAAAGCGGCCTGAATTTGGGGACGAGAATGGCGCTTAACTCCACGATTGAAGAGATTTTCGTTCACGCTCCTGCTGCTCCTCGAACCAATGGAGAACTCGGTGACCTAAACCGCACGCCCTCCTGGGCGTCACCTGAGGAGGGGCTTCGCCTCATTCGCGATTTTCTGCGCATTGAGAGACCTGCCCTTCGCGCGAGGGTATTCGAGTTGGTGGCGGAGATTTTGCGCGTTCAGGAAGAAGGCTAGCCGGGTTCGCGGGGCGTCAGAGTTTTAGAGGGCTCTGGTCCGGTTCCAGCGGGACTGTCGCGGTTGGCGCGAGGAAGGCCAGCTTTGCTCTTTGCCTCCATGATCGCCATGTCGATGAGGTAAAGAAGCATAGTGTCTTCGGCCTGCACGGCCATGTTCCGCACTCTGATCAATTCAATTTCGACTAAATCCAACATCGTCTCTGAACTTGCCGCCAATTTTGCGCTTCCTCGGAAAGTGGGGCAGCGCGATTTGGTCGCTGCTTGCTGCACAGTGACTCGCTTTTATGCATCGCAAGGCTGATTTTGTTGCGACTGAAAGTCAAGTGGCGGATCACGCAAACGCCCTTATTCCCGTCGCTGTAGCAAACTTGCAACGAACGAAGATCTCCTGTCGAACCGCAGAAGGCTGCGAGCAAGGCCATAACAAGCGCCACTGCAGACCGCACTTGGAGCGACTTTGAGGCACGGCCTGCGCCCGAATATCCGGCGTCTCGGCACGGCCCTCGGCCGCGAGATCGGCGCGCGCGCCGCGCTGAAGATCCGCCAAGACGCTGTTCAGCTCCTCGACGCTGACATTCTCGCCCCGGCGCACGTAGGTGCGCTGGGCGTCGACCCGCGGGATCGTGAGCAACCCGCCGAGCGCCGAGGCGACTCCGGGATCGGGCGGCACGATGACCTGTGGGATGCCGAGAATCTGCGCCACTTCGCTCCCGTGCAGCGGGCCGGCGCCGCCGAAAGCCACCAATGCGAAGTTGCGCGGATCGATGCCGCGCTCGACCGTCAGCGCGCGGATCGAGTTCGCCATGTTCTCGTTGGCGATCGCGATGATCGATTTCATGACCGACAGCGGGGCGGCGTATCCCTCATCCTTCAGCCTCTGCTCCAGTCCGATCAGAAAGCGCCTGAGCATCGGCCGGGTGAACGCATCGAGAATGGTGGTGTTGGCCCGCTCATATTCGCGCCAGAGCGGCGAGACCTCGCTCGACAGTAAAACTGAAAGGTCGGGAAATCGCCTGCCGAGATAAGCGGCGATCGCCCGCTCGTGCGCGCCGTTCGCATAGGAAAAAAGGAGATTGACCGCCACCGCATGCTCATCGAAGCCCGTCGGGGAGGAAGATGGCGATTCGGCCTCGGCAAGCCAGGCGGCGATCCGATCCCCCATTCGGGCCAGCTCCTCCTCGGTCAGCGACTTCTTCCGGACCGATCCGCTCCGCAATGCCGAGGCAGTTGCGACGGCGTACCAACGCCCGCGGTTTCACCCACTGCAGATCGTACGGGTCTGGTTTGTCGGCCCGTTGCAAAATGAGGCACGTCCTCGAAGCCGCCGGTCGTGACGTAAAAGACGGCCGCGCCCTTGCGCTGGACTGCGGCGTTGGTAGTGGTTGTCGTGCCGAGGACCAGCGAGACGATGCTGCCCGGCGGCTTGCCGAGCGCGCGCAGCCCTTCCAACACGGCCAGTCCCGGGTCCTCCGGCGTCGAGGCCACCTTCCCGGTGATGATCTCACCGGTTTCTTCATCGAGCAGCACGATATCGGTGAATGTGCCGCCAGTATCGATTCCAACTCGATAGCCCATGGCGACAATCAACCAGGTTTGCCCTGGCGCAATCGCCGTGTCGCCTCGTCGTCGACCCGAAGGTCGTCGGTAAGCGCAACCCGATAAACCGCTTCGGCGCGGCTTCGGCTGACCCAGCCCTCGCGCACGTCCTCTGCGACGCGCCAGGGATCGCGCTCTTCGGGCGGCCCATAGCCCCCGCCGCCGCAGCTGACCGACACCATGGCTTCGCCTGGCTTCACCAGCACCTCCGCACAGCCCGGGGTCGGCTCCAGCTTCCCGTCGCGACGTTTGACGTATTGCGACGATGGGGCGCCTGCGCGCCCGCCCCGCACGCCTTGAGCCGGATTGAAGTTGCCGTCGCTGACATATGCGACAGTCATCTCGCAGTCGCGTGGCGAGAATTCGGAATAGGCTCCGAGCGCGCCGCGGAAGCGGCCCGCGCCTTCGCTGTCCGGCACGAGCCGCCTGGCATGCGCGAGGATAGGATGACGGAGCTCGTCAACTTCGATCGAGTCCTGGTAGCACATTCCGGCGTTTCCGACGTGCATGATCGTCAGCCATCCGTCTGTGGTCGGCGCTCCGGCGCCGCCGGTACAGCCGAGATAAACCTCGTTGACGAAGGGGCGGCCGTCGTGGACGCCTGAAATCACGCCGGAAGAAGCGGGAATGCAGGCGCCGGCCTCGGCGAGACCGAGTCCGTCCGAGAGCTCCGCCAGCATGCACTGAACAGGATTGGCGACGCGGTCGGCGAGGTTGGTGGTCGCAACAGAGCAGGAGGTGGGATGCCTCGGAACGCCGACAGCGCAGTTTTCCCGCAGCCTGACCCTGATGCGACGGAAACTGCCTTCATTCTTCGGAACGGTGGGGTCGATGGAATTGAAGACGCCGATCATTGGCGCCGAGCGCGCGCAGGCTTCCGACAAGTTGAGGCCGTTCTCGAAGCAGTCGGGATTGTCGGTCAAGTCAATGTCGATGAGCTCCGCCTCCGCATCGACTTCGACAGTGACCTTGATCTCGACGCCTTCCGGAGGGGTTCCGGGGAAAGGATCGTGGCGGCTCGAGCGGGTGAGCCGCCTCGCCGGCATCGCCCGAATCGCTGAGCGCATGCGCTTCTCGCTGTAATCGAACCATTCGCGCACATAGGTCTCGAGTCTCTCCCAACCGATTTCGCGGCCGAGCGACAGGATTTCCCGCTCCCCGACCCGAGCGGCCCCGAGTGTGGCGAGATAGTCGCCCCACCATTGCGCTGGAACGCGGATGCGCATCTGGCACATCCGCACGATGTCCATCTCGTGCTGATAGTTCGACTGGATCCTCACCGCGGGAAAGATGAGAGCGCCTTCCGCGTAGACGTCTTTGGCGGCGCCCATGTAGGTCGTCGGCAACGCGTTGCCGCAATCCGCCTGATGGCCTTTCGCCAACACGGTGAACCGATGCGCGCCCTCGTCGTCGATCACTGGAACGAGAATGCTATGATCGGCGGGATGCGTACAGCCATGGTAAGGCGAGTTGTGCAGGAATGCGTCGCCTCGGCGAAGCAAGGGATGGTTCTCGGTCATCGTCCGGGACATGACTTCGGGTCCTCGCAGGACGTGAATCGGCAGGCTGTCCGCCGCGGTCACCAGCTCGTGCCGCGCGGTCAAAACGATGCAGGAAAAGTCGCGGGCGATCGTCAGGATTCCGGAACGTCCAGTCCGGTGGAGGGTGTTGGCCATCTTGCGTGCGACGCCTTCGAATCGCGCCGTCAGCACGGCAAGCTCGGAGCCGGTCATGACAGGCGTCTGCAGGTCCGTCATGCTTGCCTCCTAGGCCCCCACCTCGATGACGAGGCATCCGCTTTGATCCTTGCGCGCGAAAGCGCCGGGATCGATGACGACGGACGTGAAGCCGGATTCGACGATGGCGGGACCCTTCACAATCGACTCCGGCGCCAGCGCCTGGAAATCATGGACGTCTGCGTCCGTCCAACCCGCACGACGGAAGTAGACCCTGCGATTGGCGCTCACTCCCGGGGCCGCCCTCGAGACAATACGCCCAGCCCGCGGAGAGCCGATGCGACAGCGAACGGTCGCGCTCCAGCCGATCATTTCGATGGGGGAATGCGGATCGCTGACAGCGAAAATGTCCTTATGGACGCCATGGAAATCGGCGACGAGACGCCTGACGTCCTCATGGCTTGTGAAGCGCGGTCGGCGTAGCGGCGCCTCGATCTCCCAGGCCTGATCGGGATAGCGAGCCTCGGCGATCCAATCGATTGCGACGAGTTCAGCCTCCGGCCCGGCTGATGCATGAAACGCCCGGCAACGCGCTTCGAGCTGGTCGAGCACCTCGTTGACGCCCTCGAAGTCGAAGGATTCGCTGGTCGTGTGGCGCATGGCCTGGTGATGCGAGGTCAGATCGGAAATCAAGGCCCCGGCTGCTGCGAGCGCTGCGCCGGTTTCGGGCACGTAGACCGTTTTGCAGCCGAGCCGCCGTCCGATCGCGACGCAGCTGAGGCCGGCGGCTCCTCCCCCCGCCACGAAGGCGGCCGATGCCGGATCGATCCCCTGGCTGAGGGTGACGTCGAGGATCGCCTGCACCATGTGCTCGTTGGCGAGTTCAAGGATCGAGGCGGCGGCGGTTTCCAGGCTCTGCCCGGCGGGGCGCGCGATCTCGCGCCGGATCGACTCCTCGGCGGCCTTCCGATCAAGGGGCATCATGCCGCCGAGGAAATGCGTTGGATCGATGTATCCGAGGACGACCGCGGCATCCGTGACGGTCGGACGCGAGCCGCCGCGGCCATAGCAGACCGGGCCGGGAACCGCTCCGGCGCTTATCGGCCCAACATGCAACAACCCTGCTTCGTCGACCCAGGCGATCGATCCGCCGCCGGCCCCGATGCTCCTTGTGTCGATGGACGGCATGCCGGTCATGTGGCTGACGAGCGGGCGTCCGAGCCAGGTTTCGCGCGTCCGGGGAATGCGGCCATTGCGGACGACGGAGACGTCAAAGGTGGTGCCGCCGGCGTCGCCGACGATCAAAGTCTCCGCGGCGTCGGCGGGCGCATAAGCCTTCGCTCCGAACGGCGCGAGACTCGGACCGGAATTGATGAGATGCACCGGGGCCGCCGCGACGTCGGCCGCGTCCATCACGCCGCCCTGCGACGTGACGACCAGAATGCGGCCCGCGAAGCCGGCGTCCCGCATGCGCGATTCCAGGCCGCTCATATAGGCGCTCATCACCGGCTTGAGCGACGCGTCGAGCGCTGTCGACATTCCGCGCCGATATTCGCGAATCGAAGGATTGATGTGGTGTGATAGCGTGAACGGCACGCCCGGCAGGTGGCCCTCGATCAGCGCGCCGATTGCGATCTCGTGTATGGGATTGACGACTGACCACAGCAGGCACACCGCTATGGCTTCCACATGGAGCGCGGCGATCCGCTCGAGAGTTGCGACCGCAGCGTTTTCGTCCAGGGGCTCATGCACCGAGCCATCGCTCAGGACGCGCTCGGGAATCTCGAAAGTCAGCGCCTTGGGCACGAACGGCGCCGGGTATGGCACGGTGAAGTTGAACGCGTCCTGTCGGCCGCCCTCGCGGAAGACGAGCGTGTCGGGGTGGCCTCTCGTCGTCAGGAACGCCGTTCGCGCTGTTCGCCCCGTCACGATGGCGTTGATTGCATGCGTCGTGCCGTGAACGAAAATATCGCCTCGCGCGAGATACTCGGCCAGGGAGAGACGAGAGGCCTGCGCCGCGGCGCGCATGACGTCCAACACTCCAGCGATGGGATCAGAGGGTTGCGTCGGCGCCTTGAACATTTCGATGTCGCCGCTGTCGTCGGCGACGATGAGGTCGGTGAAGGTGCCGCCCGTGTCGACGGCGAAGCGGTAGCGGCCGCTTTCGCCGCGCCTGCCGCCAGATTCAAACGACTGCGATCGGGTTCGCGTCATTCCGGTCCATCCACGCGAACCTAGAGAACGCCGTATTTTGCATACACCTCCGACAAAAGGCGACCCTGACGCAATTCGTCCCGCGTGCGGTTCTCGCGCGTCGCCTTGTCGAGCGCCCTCTCGAACACCTGGTCGCAAATCGGCTGGGGAATGACCACGACGCCGTCGACGTCGCCAAACACGGTATCGCCCGTGCGGACGGACACGCCGGCGCACACCACTGGACGGTCGATCTCGATCATGCGGCTGCGGCCTTTGCTGTCGAGCGGCCCGATACCGCCATGAAAGACAGGAAATTTCATGTTGCGGATGTGCCGGACGTCCCGCACGAGGCCATCAGTCACGCACCCCGCCGCGCCGCGCGCAATCGCGGCCGTCGTCAACAATTCTCCCCAGGGGGCGATGCGATCGGTTGGACCTCCGCATGCGAAGACCGCGACGTCGCCAGGCTTGAGATCGTCGACCAGCTTGATCTCGAGCTCGTAAGGGTTCTCCCCAGCGAGAAGCGAATAAGTCTCGGCGTAAAGCCCGGTGCGCGCGCGGCCCATGAACGACAGCGCGTCATCGAGCGGCCTTACGAAGGGCCTGAGCGCCTGATTCGGATACCCCAACTCGTCCATGACGTCGGAAAGCACGGCCGTGTAGAGCGTCGCGAGCAATTCGGACGATGTCACGGAAGGCGCGCTCCCCGCACGATTAGATGATGTAACGATACAGGCGTGCGATTTTGCCAGTCAAGCCTCGGAGCGGCGAGTCTATGTTTGGGCCGGTGCTTTCCGACTGAAACGACCGTGGGACCCGGGCTCCGTCGACAGGCCCAGCCACGCTCAGCGTCGCATAGAGGCCTGCGCCCTCGAAGACCAGCCCTCGATCCACGGCGTTTCACAATTCGCCTTGACGGCCCCACGAACCATGCGCCATCCTCCTTCGCGTCGGCTATGGCTGTCGCGGCGTCCGATTTTCGGCCGGGGCGCCAAACGAGAAGAACGAAGGCTGACATCCAAGCAGCGGGAGGAGTCCTCATGTCAGCGACCAATACGCGCGGCGTCGACCGACGCCAGTTCTTGAACCTGGTTGGAGGCTCGGCGGCGATTCCGTGCCTGTTGAGCGCCGGATCGGCTCGCGCAGCCGGTCTTTCCGGCAAAATCACGATGATCAAGGGACCCCATTCGGCCGACGAGGCCAAATACGAGGCCGAGATCATCGACGACTTCAAGAAGGCGAATCCCAACGCCGACGTCGAGTTCACCACCTACGACTGGGCCAACATGAACGCCCAGCTCACCGCGGGCTTCGCCTCGGGATCGCCGGCGGACGTGGAGTACCTCGTCGACCTCGTCTATCCGGCCTATGCCGAACGGGGCCTCCTGCAAGACATGACGGCCCTGGTCGATGACCCGTCATGGAAGTCGGAGCGCGACGCCATTCAGCCCTTCGCCTGGGAACTCGCCAAATCCTCCAAGGGAACCTGGGGCGTGCCGGTGCTCGGCGCAGTCTACAACATCTTCGTCAATCTCGATCTCTTGAATGCGGCGGGCGTCGCAGACACCTGGAACAGGTCCTATGCCGACATGATGGCGGCCGCCAAGGCGACGACGAAGGGAGACACGTTCGGCTTCTCGATGCGCACGCGCGTCTCGGACTACGCGTTCTGGGACTGGTTCCCTTACATCCACAACGCCGGCGCCGATATCCTGAACAAGGACTGGACCGCCAACGGTCTCGCGGGCGCTGAAGACGCAATGCAGTTCCTGATCGACATGCACAAGGCGAAGGTGACGCCGCCGGTCGGCAGCATCGACTGGCAGGGGCAGTTCGATCTCTTCAAGGCGGGCAAGATCGCGATCTATCATGGAGAAACGCCAGAGATTAACGATCTGCTCGCGGCCCCTCCGCCCTTCAAATGGGACGTCGCTTACGCGCCGCCCGGGCCCAAGGCGCAAACCGTCATGGGCAACTTCGGCATTCTGTCCATCGCCGTGGCGAGCAAGAACAAGGACCTCGCTTGGGCGTTCATCAAACATTGGGCCTCAGGCCCCGAAGTCGGACGCTTCGCCAGCGAAGTCAACCTCCAGGTGGTGCGGACCGACATTGTCGGCCAGCTTTACCGCGATAAGCCGCCAATGCAAAAGATTCAGAAGGAATTCGTCCCGCGGGTGAAGGGCGTGCAACCGCACCCGAAGATCCTGACGATGCTGCAGCAAATCTGGCCGGTCGCAGAGAGCGCCTACCTGGGCAACCTAACTGGAAAAGAGGCGATCGGGCAGATGGGCGACATCATCAACAAACTGGCGGCCTGACATTTTGCGGAAACGAACGCGGCGCAGGAAGCTGCCTTGCGCCGCCTGTCCCACCCGTCTCAGGCTTTGACTCTTTATGGAAGCGGCGACGTCTCCTTCCCATCTCACCGAGGAGGAACACCGGAGACAACGCTTTTGGGCGCGGGCGCGCCACAATCTGACCGCCTACGCGTTTCTTGCGCCGATCCTCCTCTTCTTCTTGGTCTTCATGGCGCTCCCCGTCGTCTGGCTGTTCTATCTCAGCTTCCAGCATGACGGGATCCTCGCGCCTGCCCGCTTTGCAGGCCTCGACAACTGGCGACGCACCTTCTCGGACGCCCTTGTCCTCAAATGCATCGGCAACACGCTCTACTATTGCGTGCTGGCGATACCGACAGTGTTCGTGCTCGGCATGATCGTCGCCCTGTCGCTTCAGGTCGTGCGGCGCGGCGCGGCGCTGCTGAGGATCGTCATCTACTTCCCGACCCTGCAGGCCTCGCTGGTCGTCGCCTTGATCTGGACCTTCATGGTCCACCCGGACTTTGGCCTCTTGAACCTCGGCATCCGCGCGCTGACCGGAATGAGGATCAACTTCCTGGGCGATCCTCATTTCGCCATGCCGACGATCGCGATGATTGAAGTCTGGAAGGGACTTGGATTCTGGGCGATCCTGTTTCTCTCCGGCCTGCTCGCACTGCCAAAGGACCTTTATCAGGCCGCTGAACTGGACGGAGCGGGGCCAATCCGACGTTTTTTCAGCCTCACTCTGCCGCTGATGAAGCCGACTTTCTATTTCGCGGTGATATTCGCCACAATCGTCAATCTGCAGCTGTTCGATTCGGTGTTCGTTCTGACCGACGGCGGCCCGGTCAATTCGACCGCAACAATCGCCTGGTACATTTACCGCAGCCTGTTCACCTTCTCGGATCCCGGCTTCGGCGCGACGCTGTCCTTCGTGCTTGTGATCCTCGTCGTCGCCCTGACGGCCCTGCAGACCTGGCTCCTGCGAGAACGCGTTCGATGAGCGCTTTACCCCCCGTGCAAGCCTCGCGGGCGGCGCGAATGCTCGCGGCGTTCGTGCTTGCGGTCACGGTCGTCATGTCGCTCGCTCCGTTCTTCTACGTCGTCTCGACCTCGTTCAAGGAGACCAAATCGCTCTTCAGCTATCCTCCGCACTGGATCCCCGATCCGGTCTATTTCGGCAACTACGTCGCCCTGTTTCAGAAACATCCGTTTGGTTGGTGGCTCGGCAACACCCTTGCGATTTCGGCGATCGTCACCGGACTCAAGCTTGTCATCGACGGAATGGCGGCTTACGCGCTCGCCAAGCTCGACTTCACCGGCAAACATGCGATCGTGACGGCGCTCCTCGTTTCGGTGGCGGTGCCGCTCGCGGCCCTCTTAATTCCGCTTTTCCTGATCACGCGTTCGATGGGACTGATCGACACGCGCCTCGCGCTGATCCTGCCCCCGCTGGCGAATCCGCTCGGCGTGTTCATGATTCGGGCGTTCATCGCCGGGCTCCCGGACGAGCTCATCCTTTCGGCGCGCATGGACGGGGCCAGCGAGCTCGAGATCCTGCGCCGGGTCGTTGCGCCGCTCATCCGACCCGGCCTCGTCGTACACGCCACCTTCATCTTCGCCTACCAATACACGAGTTTTCTCTGGCCGCTGGTGGCGGTGCGCGACCTGCAGAAGCAGGTCATTACAGTCGGCATTTCGAGTCTTCGCGCGATCTTCACCGTGGATTGGGGGCTCATCAGCGCGGCGAGCCTGATCGCGGCGGCGCCGCTGACCGTCATCTTCATTCTGTTTCAGCAGGCCTTCCTGCAACAGAGCCTCGCCGGCGCCCTCAAGGAATAGCGATGGGACCGCGTCCGCCTGAAACGCCTTGCCTGAAGCTCGCCAACGTTTCCAAGAGCTTCGGAAGCGCGAAGGTGCTCGAATCGATCTCCATGAGCGCGGCGCCGGGCGAGTTCGTCGCTTTGCTCGGACCCTCGGGCTGCGGCAAGAGCACGATCTTGCGCATGATCGCCGGCATCGAATCGTGCGACGAAGGCGAGATCCTCATCGAGGGCAAGGTCGTGAATTACGTGCGGCCCTCGGAACGCAACGTCGCCATGGTGTTCCAGTCCTACGCGCTCTATCCGCACATGACGGTGCGCGAGAACATCACCTTCCCGCTGACGACGACCCACGGCCGGCATTTCGATCGCGCGACCGTCGCCAACCGGGTTGCGGAGGCGGCGCAACTGGTCGACCTTGCGGACAAACTGAACCGGCTGCCTTCGCAGCTCTCGGGGGGGCAGCGGCAGCGGGTCGCGCTGGCGCGGTCGATCGTGCGGCGTCCCGTCGCGTTTCTGATGGACGAACCGCTCTCGAACCTCGACGCGTTGCTGCGGCACGAGATGCGCCAGTCGCTGATCGACCTGCATCGGCGCGTCGGGCGCACGACGGTCTACGTGACCCACGATCAGTTCGAGGCGATGACGATGGCCAGCCGCATCGTGGTCATGGATCACGGGCGGATCCAGCAGGTGGGAACGCCGCAAGACGTATTCGAACGACCGGCCAATCGCTTCGTCGCCGGATTCGTCGGCTTGCCGTCGATGAACATGCTGTTCGGCCACATCAAAGGAGGCCGCTTTGTGAGCCTCCATGGCGCTCTGCTCGAGGTGCCGAAGGCCGCATTTCTCGTCCGGGAAGGGATGAGCGTCGTACTGGGGCTTCGACCGACGGATCTGTCGATTGGGGTCGCCCGTTCAGGCGAGGCGCCGCTGTCGGGGTCGGTCTCGCGGGTGGAATATGGCGGCTCAGATGTCTTCGTCGATGTCGCGCTCGGAGATGTCGAGCGCCTGCGCATTCGCGCCTCGCCCGAAAATCCAGTGAACGCCGGGGACCGGGTCGAGGCGCGCATCGCGCTCTCCGCGATCCATCTCTTCGACGCTGGCGGCGTCTCCCTGAGGCAACCGGAGAAGAGCAACGCATGAAACTCACAGGTTACAGCGACCGCGTCTTCGTTCGCCCGGGGGGCGGCATCGGGTTTCACGTGCACAGCGAGAGCCCTCATGTCGACGTGCAACTCGTCAGGCTGCTTCACGGAGACGAGAACCCGCGTGGACCAGGCTTTCAGGAGCGCGAAATCGCGTCGTCGGCTGATGGTCGCCACGCAGCTGGACCGCAAAAGATCTATCGGGGGTCGTTCGCGCAGTTGGAGACGCCGGCGCCGCTCATCGAGGAGGCCGAGTTCGAGATTGACCTCTGGATTTGGCCGACTCTCCCTGGTCATGGTCCGCAAGGAATCCTTTCCTGGCGGGCGCCTGACTGTTTGGACGGGCTGGTTCTGGCGCTGGAGGAAGGGGGTCGTGTCGTCGCACGGAGCGGTGCGCGGGAAATCTTGCGCTGCCGTGAACCGCTCACGTCTCGGGCGTGGGCCCGCATCCGACTCGAGGGCCGTGCCTCTCGTTTCAGGCTCGAGGTCGCGCCTCGCGATTATTCCCCTCGCTATGAAACGGCTGACGTGCGCGAGGCCGCTTTTGATGGCGGCAGCCCGTTGTTCGGACGCCGCCTGACCCTCGCGGCCACCCACGTCGATGCGATCGGAGACCGGCGTCGGCCTCACCAGGTCTTCAACGGCAAGATTGCGAGACCGCGCCTCCGCTCGGCCGGCGAGACGCGATGCGAATTCGACTTTTCAATCGAACCGCAGGGGCGCCGACTCGTCGACGCTGAGCGTGGGCTCGTGGCGACCTGCTACAACCGCCCGACTCGCGCCCTGACCGGACCCTCTTTCAGCGTTCGAACGGTCGCCCCAACCGAGCCGACGTACGACGCCGTGCACTTCCATGACGATGACGTCAGCGACGTCCAATGGCCCGAGGCCTTTCGCTTCTCGGCGCCGGAGGATCTTCCCTCCGGAGTCTACGCGATGCGGCTGCGCAGCGGGAGCGCGGAGGACCACATACCGTTTGTCGTGGCGCCGAGCCGAGGGCGAGCCAACGCGCGCCTCGCTTTACTCATGCCGACATTCAGCTATCTCGCCTACGCCAACGAGTCGCTCGACCTGGCGGATTCGCTTCGCCTCGCGCCGCGCCAGGACATGGACCTCAACAGGGAGGCCTACGCCTATGTCGCCGCGAACGGGCTCAAGAGCACATACGACCGGCACGGCGACGGGAGCGGCGTCAGCCTCGGCGCTCGCCGGCGGCCCATCATCGATTTTCGTCCAAAGTCGCGCTGCCGCATCTTCGATGCGCCGCACCAGTTCGCCGCGGACCTGCATCTCGTCTACTGGCTTCATGCGCGAGGCTATCAGGTCGACACTCTTTGCGACGATCTGCTGCACGCGGAAGGGGCCGAGCTGCTTGCGCCCTATCGTGCCGTCCTGACAGGCACGCATCCGGAATATTGGTCAACGCGCATGCTGGACGCTCGCGACGCTTGGCTCGATAGGGGCGGACGGTTCATCTATGTCGGCGGCAACGGCTTCTACTGGGTGACGGCGGTCGCCGAGGACGAGCCCGAGGTCATCGAGATCCGGCGCTACGCCGGAACGGGCACCTGGCACGGCGAACCTGGCGAGGATCGACTTGCGCTCTCGGGCGAGCGCGGCGGACTTTGGCGCATGTCCGGCCGCCCGCCGCAGGCCCGGATGGGAGTCGGCTTCTGCGGCCAAGGCTTCGACCGCGGCGCGTCCTACCGGAAGACCGAGGCGGCCAGCAAGTCGCGCTGGTCGTGGATATTCTCCGGCGTAGAGGGCGAGACCTTCGGCGGCGACCTTGCGCTCGTCTTGGGTCACGGCGCGGCCGGCTTCGAGCTCGACCGCACCGACCCAGCAGACGGCACGCCCGAACACACGGTGGTGCTGGCGAGCGCCGACAATTTTACCGACGCCTACCAAACCGCGATCGAGCGGGCGACTGCTATTGCGCCATGGTATGGCGGCTCCGATCCGCGTTCTGGCTTACGCGCCGACATGACCATCACTCCGGGTCCGCGCGGAGGCGCCGTCTTCACGACTGGGTCGATCTCCTACGCCTCGACGCTCTGTTTCAACGACAACCGAAGCGATACCGCGACAATTCTTGCAAACGTTCTCGATGGTTTTCTTGCCGACCGCATTCCCGGATTGTGACCGGCAGCAACGCGCCACGGTTCGTCGCTTCCTGGCGTTGGGACGTGGTCCCAGCGCGGCCCGGCCGCCAGATTCGCCATTGCTTCTTGTCGTCACGCCGCCAATCGGGCAGGCTTTGGATCCACCTGCTTCGTCGGGAGGGTGGGGGTGGGATTGGTTCTCATCTGCAAAGCAAAAGGGAGGTTGGAATGACAAGAACAATCGTGCTTTGGGGCGTTGCGACACTCTTGGCGGCAGCCGCGGCCGTCGTGGGCACGGCGGCGAACGCGCAAACCGTCGCGCTCGTGACGATCAACCAGCAGGCTCTGTTCTTCAATCAGATCAATGACGGCGCCAAGCAGGCGGCCGACAAGGCTGGCGCCAAGCTGGTCATCTTCAACGCCAACAACCAAGCGGCGGCGCAGAACAGTGCGATTGAAGATTATATTGCGCAGAAGGTGGACGGAATCGTCCTGGTCGCGATCGACGTCAACGGCGTCAAGCCGGCCATCACGGCCGCCAAAAAAGCGGGCATCCCCGTCGTCGCGATCGACGCCCGCATCCCGAACGGCGACAACGCCGCGTTCATCGGCGTCGACAACAAGGGCGCCGGAGAGGAGATCGGGAAATATTTCGCGGATTATGTGAAGAACAAGATGGGCGGCTCGGCCAAGGTCGGAATCGTCGGGGCGCTCAACTCCTTCATCCAGAACCAGCGACTGGACGGCTTCAAGTCGGCCGCGCAGACGGTTCCTGGCGTCAAGTTCCTCGACACCGTCGACGGCCAGAACGTTCAGGACATCGCCCTCACGGCCGCGGAAAACCTGATGACCGCCAATCCGGACATGACGGCTCTGTATGCCACCGGCGAGCCGGCGCTAATCGGCGCGATCTCCGCGGTCAGCAGTCAGCAGCGCACCGACAAGGTCAAGGTCTTCGGCTGGGACCTCACCGCCCAGGCGATCAAGGGGATCGACGAGGGGTGGATCGTGGCGGTCGTCCAGCAGGATCCTTTCCAGGAGGGCGTCGCAGGCGTCGACACGATCCTCAAGCTGAAGAAGGGTGAAAAAATCAACCCCAGCATCGACATACCCGTCACCATCGTCACGAAAGAGAACGTCGACAAGTTCCGAAGCCTGTTCAAATAAGAGCTTCGGCCGCCAAGAACGCTCTCCTGGGGTATCGGCAGGTTTGAAGGCAAGAGCGGCGATGTCGACGAGGAGCGCGCCGATCCGGGTGAGAATGGAGGAGATCAGCAAGTCGTTCGGTGCGATCAAGTCGCTCGATCGCGTCAATCTTGTCCTGCGCGCCGGCGAGGTCCTCGGCCTCGTCGGCGACAACGGGGCGGGAAAGTCGACGCTGAGCAAGATCCTCTCCGGCGCCCTCATCCCGGATTCCGGACGGATCATGCTCGATGACAGGGAGGTGAAATTCGCTTCGCCGGCGGATGCGCGCAGCGAGCGCGTCGAGATGGTCTATCAGGACCTCGCGCTATGCGACACCATCGATGTGGCGGGAAACCTTCTTCTTGGCCGTGAGCCGTTGCGCTGGCGATTGGGGGTCCCTCTGCTGGACAAGCCCAGAATGCACGCCGAAGCGGTCAGCATGCTCTCCAACCTCGGCATCCGAATGCCGAGCACCCGCCTCAAGGTCGAGAGACTTTCGGGAGGACAACGCCAGAGCATCGCCATCGGCAGAGCCGTCTCCTTCGATCCGTTGGTCCTGATCATGGACGAACCGACCGCCGCGCTCGCCGTCGCCGAGGTCGATGCGGTTCTCAAGCTCATCAAGACGGTCAGCGCCAGGGACGTCAGCGTGATTCTGATCACGCATAGGCTGCAAGACCTGTTCGTGGTCTGCGATCGCATCATGGTGCTGTTCGAGGGCCGGAACGTCGCCGAGCGGCTCATCGGACAGACGAATATCGAAGAGATCGTCAATCTGATCGTCGGGCGAAAATTCCAGGCCGTTTCGGCCGGCACAGGACCTCCAGGAGCGCCGACCCCATGAGCGGCGCTGTGCCCGGGCCGGCGAGGAGTTCGCGCTCAGACGAGCTCAAGGCTCGACTGGGACTTTTCGTCCACGACAGCGGCGGGGTCATGAGCATCGCCCTCTTCTTCGCTGTCATGGTCGTCGTTTTCTCCCTCATCACCGACACTTTTCTCACCCAGGCGAACCTCCTGAACATTCTTCGCCAAATTGCGCCGCTGATGATTGTCGCCGTCGCGATGACCTTCGTCATCACCACGGCGGGCATCGACCTCTCCGTCGGCTCTGTGCTCGCGCTCGTCAACGCTTTGGCGGCGATTTCTCTTCAGGCCGGGATTCCATGGCCCGTGGTCGTGATCCTGATGCTGGCTCTGGGGATCGTCGTCGGTCTCGTGCAGGGCTTCTTCATCGCCCACGAAGGCATCCCTGCATTCATCGTGACGCTCGCCGGCCTCAGTGCGATCCGCGGCACGGCGCTCTACCTCACCAAGGGCTATTCGATCCCCATCGACCCTCAGAGCCCGTTCAACGACATCGGCCGAGGCTGGATCTTGGGAGCGCCCCTGCCGGCGATCATCGCGGCGGCCGTTCTTCTCGCCGGTTACGTCGTGTTCAACGAAACGACGTTCGGCAGATATGTCACGGGCATCGGCGCAAACGCCGAGGCGGTCCGCCGCTCCGGCGTCAACACCTCACGGGTGGCCCTCTCGGTCTACGCCATCAGCGGCCTCTCGGCGGCGATGGCGGGGATCATCATCGCGGCGAGGCTCGGCAGCGGATCGTCAAATGCGGGTGTCGGCTTCGAGCTCGACGTGATCGCGGCCGTGGTGCTCGGCGGCACGAGTCTCTTTGGCGGTCGCGGCACGATGACCGGCACGATGCTCGGCGCCTTGACGGTCGCCGTGATCGGCAACGGCCTTATCCTCTGCCATCTTTCGCCGTTCCTGACGCCGATCGTCGAAGGCGTCATCATCCTTGTCGCCATTTGGCTGAACTTCCGCCTGTTCCGTACAGGGCAGCGGACGGCGTGACAGGAAGGGGCAGGACATGGCCGAGGCAAAGACCGGCGTTCACTCCGGCGTGGTGCGCACGGTGCTCGGGCCGATTCCGGTCGAATCGATGGGCGTCACATTGATGCACGAGCACATCCTGCTCGACACGTCGAGCTGGTGGAAGCGGCCCTGCTGCGCCTCCGACATCGGGTTCGCGGAGCGGCCGCTGGAAGTCTCCATGATCGGGGAACTGCGGATGAACCCGTTCCTGAACCGCGACAATTGCGGTTTGTTCGACGTCAAGGTTGCGATCGAGGAGCTGAAATCCTTCGTTGAATACGGCGGGCAAACCGTCGTCGATCCCACCAACCTCGGCATCGGGCGCGATCCGTCCGCCCTGCAGCGGATCAGCCGGCGCACCGGCCTCAACGTCGTGATGGGCTCCGGCTTCTATCTCGAGGCGTCGCATCCCGACTACGTCAAGGCCATGTCCGTCGAGGCCATCGCCGAGGCGATCGCGGCGGACTGCGGCGTCTCGGAGGACGAACCCGAAGTGTGCGCAGGGATCATCGGCGAGATCGGGATCAGCAAGGACTTCACGTCGGCCGAGGAGAAAGTGCTGCGCGGCGCGGCGCGCGCATCGAGGAAAAGCGGCGCGCCGCTGTCGATCCACTTGCCCGGTTGGGAGCGGCTCGCCCATCGGGTCCTCGATGTCGTCGAGAGCGAAGGCGCGGATCTGCGGCACACTGTGCTTTGTCACATGAATCCGAGTCTGGACGACCACAAGTACCAGCGCAGCCTTGCCGACCGCGGGACGTTCATCGAATACGATATGATCGGCATGGACTATTTCTACGCCGACCAGCAGGCGCAGTCCCCGTGCGACGAGGAGAATGCGATCGCCATCTGCAAGCTGGTCGAGGACGGCTACGTGGATTCCGTCTTGATGTCCCAGGACGTCTTCCTCAAAATGATGCTCACGCGATATGGGGGCTTCGGATACGGATACATCCTCAAGCACTTCGTGCCGCGTCTGAAGCGTCACGGCATGGACCAGTCGACGATCGACCGGATCCTCATCGAGAATCCGCGTCGCGTTTTCTCCGCCGCGCATCGGGCGCTCTAGAGCGGGATGAAGGGGAGGCTCATGACGAACAAGCGATACAAGATCCTGCTCGCCGGCGAGTCCTGGGTCACCACGGCGACCCACATCAAGGGGTTCGATCAATTCTCGACCGTGACCTTTCACCTCGGCGCCGAGCCGCTGGTCGAGGCGCTGAAGGATTCGCCCTTCGACCTGCGGTACATGCCGTCCCATGAGGCGCAGCGCGACTTTCCGCAAACGGCTGAAGACCTTGCCGCCTACGGCGCGGTCATTTTGTCCGACATCGGATCCAACACTCTCCTCTTGCATCCGGACACCTGGATCAGCAGCCGGCGGACCCCCAACCGATTGCGCGCGCTCAAGGCTTACGTCGAGGGCGGAGGCGGATTGCTGATGGTCGGCGGCTATTACAGTTTCCAGGGCATCAACGGCGGAGCGCGCTACCACGGGACGCCTGTCGAGGAGGCCTTGCCGGTCGAGATTCTGCCCTATGACGATCGGGTCGAGGCACCCGAAGGTTTCACCCCTGCGATCAAGCAGAAGGAGCACCCGATCCTGGCTGATCTCGGAAGCGAGTGGCCGCCTCTGCTCGGCTTCAACGAGGTCAGGCCGAAGGCGGGGGCGAGCGTCCTTGCGACCGCGTCCGCGGACTATGGAGAGCGGCCGCTGCTGGTCGCCGGCGGCCTCGGCAAGGGCCGCACGCTCGCCTGGACGTCCGACATCGGGCCGCATTGGCTGCCGCCGGAATTCGCCGCCTGGCCGGGATATGCGCGACTCTGGCGGCAGGCTTTGGAATGGCTCGTCGGAACGCGATAGGCGTCGGCGAAATGATTCACGTCGTCGGAAACGCGGCGATCGACACCGTCATTCGGGTGGACCATCTGCCGCAGCGCGGCGAGACGATCGTCGCCCTCGGCGCGGCAGACGATCTCGGCGGCAAGGGCGCCAATCAGGCGATCGTCATCGCCCGGTGCGAATGCGACGTGCGGCTTGTCGCCTCTGTCGGGGACGACCTCGCGGGTGAGCGCATTCGCCGGAACCTCGCAGCCGAAGGCGTCCGGATCGACGGGCTGCGAATATGGACCGGACGGACCGACCGCTGCGTCATCTGCGTGGACCGGGACGGGGAGAATACGATCGTGAGCGTCGTCGACGCCGCGAGCAGTTTCGATCCGATCGGCGCGGACTGCATCGGACGCCGGGTTGCTCCGGGCGATTGGATGATCCTCCAGGGCAACCTGCGGGCGAGCGTGACGCGGGCATGTCTGGCGCTGGCCAAGGAGAAAGGCGCGCTCACGGCGCTCAATCCCTCTCCGGTCTATCTTGCGGCGGAATACGATTGGAGCCTCGTCGACCTGGTCGTTCTCAATTCCGGCGAAGCGGTCGCGCTCGGCGGCTGCCCGGATCCAATCGAAGCGGCGCGCGCCCTGCTTGCGGCAGGGGCGGAAAGCGTCGTCGTGACGCTCGGCGCCGAAGGGGCGATGCTTTTGTCGGGGCGCGACACGATGCGCGTGCGCGCCGCCGTCACGGCCGCGGTCGACACCACGGGCGCAGGCGATGTCTTCTGCGGCGCGCTGATCGCCTCGCGCGCGGCGGGACGTCGGTGGAGAGAAGCGCTGATTGTCGCCGCCGAGGCGGCGGCGATCTGCGTCGCGCGTGCGGGGGTGCTCGCCTCCTTCCCGACGCGTGAGGAACTGGCGGCCGTCTTTCGCCGACCGATCCCGGAGCCGGCATAATGAATGGATCGCCTGGCGTGGCGCCCGAACGCGACAATGCGGTTCACGGCAGCGACCTCGATCCTCAAGGAAGCGCTGGGGTACGCGGGCGGAAGGCGTTTACCTCTCCTTGAGAAATATTGATCCAAGGTTACTCGGGCTGGCGGCGTGACCAGACCGTCGTTTGCGTTTAATGAGGACCAAATGGGCGCTCCCGGGTTCAGACCGGCCCCATACATCAATCCTGACGAATTGAAGCGTCCGCTGCGGGCCGACGGCGTACAGCGAGCGAGGCCAAATGAGCCGCGATCCGATTTGGCGCGCAAAACCGACTCATCGACGCTTCCGCATTCGGCTCCCACACGATCGGCCCCGGATGCTGCGGGTCGTGCCCGCTTAGACAAGGAATTAGCCGAACCGCTCGAGGTCGGGCCGCCGCCGCCGTCGCATCTGTCGTATGACGACGAGCCCGCGATCGTCGACGCGGAAAATTCGCAAGCTGTTGGCCTCGATGACTGTCGAATATGGTGGCAGCAGAGGTTTGCCCAGGAGGCGGCCGAAAGCCGGTCCGGACGCTGGAGACTGACCCCTTTGGGTCGCGCGTTGGTCGCCGTCTTCGTCATAACAGGTTCAGTTCTGGCGCTCAGGGCAGGCGCGCCGAGTTCCGACTTATTCGCCTATGACGGTCCGGCCGATACACAGTTTCCAGGCGACAAGACCGTTGCTGAACCGAGCCACCCCGGCGGACCGTCAGGGAAGGACAGCGTGCAGTCGATGCAAGGCACGGTCGCCAAGGAACGTACGGTCGATCCGAGCACACAGGCGTCGCCCTTGCCGGTTCTCGCCAGCGAGTCGGGAGACGTCGGCGCGATTCAGCCAGCGGCCAGAAACCCAAACACGACGCCGGTCGCGCCCAAGGTCGACACCTCGCCCGTTGCGACGCTATCCTCGCCGCCCGCGCAATCACATGAACTACAACCGACTCGGAGGGTCTCATCTGCGCCGGAGGCGACGAGAGGCGCAGCAGGGTCGCCGAAGCGCCCCGGCAAACTCACCGCCCGGGTCGTGGTCGCCACGACCGAATCGAGCGCCTACAGCGGCACGGCGAACGCGGGGAGCAAACCGGTGACACCAACGGGGCCTGAGCCAGCAAAGCCTGAAAAGGAAGCAAGTGCGCCTAAGAGCGCGCAAGCTATGACCGAGCCTGCGGCCGGTCAGGCGTCCCCCGAAGCCGCCAAGGCGCCCCCCAATCCCCTAGTGCGGGCCATCGGGGCTCTGTTTGCCGCGCGGCCCTCGCCCGCCCAACAGCCGGTCGATTCGACCCCCACGACCTCGACCGGATGGGCAGCCCAACTGGCAACAACAAAATCGGAGGTGGAAGCGAAGAGCGCTCTGAAGCGACTCAACGCCAAGTATGCGTCAGCGCTCAACGGATCGACAATCCGCCTCCATAAGGCCCGCGTTGATGGAGATACCGTCTATCGACTCCGTGTCGCCAGATTGTCCAAGGCCGGCGCTGCTGCGCTTTGCGAACGACTGAAGGGCGACGGCGGCAACTGCTCCATCGTCAGGTGAGCAAGGTGCATCTTCTTGCTTCGGGAGATCATCGACCAAGGCTGTGGCTTGCTGGACATGCTCGTCCGCGATCCCGCCGTGAAGGAGCGAACTCGCAGCCGAGCAGGTGACCGTCTTCGATCTTACCGACATCAAGTCTGATGACGCGGTCAATCACGACAAGTTCGTCAACAGCCCTGAGCTCGTCCGACTGATCGGAAAGCGGCTGGCGGCGGGCCAGACTTTCAACAACGGCCGCGAAAGCGTCCCCGACCACGTTCTGGGGCAGCCGCGAGCGGCGGCGGGGCGCTCGAGACCTCAGTTGAGCGGGCAGACACGCGGGATAAGGGAAACTCGGCGTCCAAATAAGGGGCGAGCGCTTCAGCTACCTGCCAATCGGCCCCATTGCGTCAGTCAACACAACGACAGGCTGATCGGTTTGCAACTCGATAATGTTGCTTTGGGCATCCGCAATTCCCTCTCGCTGACTCGCCCCCTAAGGCCTTCGGGGACGGAACCGCCAATAGACGACCATGAGACGAGTTCGTCGCCTTCGAGGTGAGCTCTCGGGTCGGCTGAAGCGACCTCGATTGGCCCGAAAAGCCCGCCGGTTTGGTTCCCGGTTTCAATGTTTTCAATCCTTTACAACAGCATTTCCAGCCGACCTGCACGACTTGCCCGGGTGTGGGCGCGCATCTGCGCACGCCTTCGCTGCCGGCGAGGCGCGCGGCGAAAGTCCGGCTGACAAGAACGAAGGCCCGTCTCGTGAAGGCAGGCCCCGCCAAAGCCGGCTGTACAGTTCGGCTCATTTCGATCATCCAAGGATCGTAGCATGAAATCCGACATGTGTACACTGTTTGTTCTCTCGCCAAGTTTAAACCCACCTTGCCTTTGGCGCCCGAATTCGCGCTGCAGTGAAGGGTCGAGTTCGACACCTTTGCTGACCTTCCCGATCAACCCGGTACGCGCGGAGAACGCCTGAAAGCGGCCGTAGGCGCTACGAGCCAAGGCGCCATGACTGGGAAACGGTCAGTTCGAGCCTTTGCAGACGTTTTCAAACTGGTCCCGTAAGCGTTGCTCATTCCGCGGGCGCCTGGGCCGGCGCGCCGGGATGAACTCCTGGTCGCTGCGGGATGAGCAGGATCAGCGCGACGATTGCGGCGGCGAGAAGCGCGGTCGCCTCGAAGCGGCTAAACGCAAATCCTCCAGCGCGGATCGGCTTGTCGAGTAAATCGCCGAGCGTCGCGCCGAGGGGGCGCGTCAAGATGAAGGCGGCCCAGAACAGAAGCACCCGCGAGACGTTGGTGAAGGAATAGGCCGCCGCGAGGACCAGCAGGCCGGCCCCGAACACGAGGGCTGCATTTTCGTACCCGAGCCCGTTGGTATCGGCCATCCAGTCGCCGAGCGCCGTGCCGAGGGTTTGAGAGAAGAGAATGGTGGTCCAGTAGAAGGCCTCGACCCGGGGTGTCGCGACCGTTTTCACCGAGACAGTCCCCTCCCGCCAGCGCCAGATGAGAAGCGACGTCAGCAGCAGAGCGAGCAGGAGCGACGAACCGCCGGTGTAACCGATTCCGAGCGAACGGTCGGCGAAATCGGCCATCGTGGTTCCAACCGTCGTCGTCGCCACGATCGTCAGCCAATAAATGGCGGGATGAAACTTCCTCATCAGGATTTGTGCGATCACGGCGGCAATGAACACGCCCATGAATATGCCCGTGCCGATGAGATATCCGCCGTTCTGAGCATTCTTGTCTGCGTGCAGCAACGACATCGTGACCGCGTCGCCGCCGGTTTCGCCGATCGTCGTCGCGATGATCTTGATGATCCAGAAGCCCAGCGTGACCTCGGGAACCTTGCTCAACGTCGCCTTCGCCAAATCGTTCATGATCGCTCCGTCTCCCATCAAAAGCGGCCACCCGCGCTTTCCGCGCGGGCGCCCTTGACGAACTGAATCAATCGGGATGGGGGCCTTCGACCTTGTTCTCAAGCACCCGGCCGGTGACCGCGTCGACGCCGACCTCGTGCGTGATCGCGCCGTTCTTGACGTCGAACGAATAGCGCAGCCCGCTGCCGCCGCCCTCCCGTTCGAGTTCTTCGTCGGTGATCCGGCCGGGATGGGCCTTCAGCGCGATCGCGCGCGCCTGCTCGATGGTGATCCTAGCATTGCCGGCGAGCTTTTGTCCGGTATAAGCCGCGGCCGGACCTGCAAGCGCCGAGACAATGACTGTCAAGCCGATGAGGCCGACGCCGCGCGACGTCGTCACTTTCAATGTTTCTCTCCGATGTCTATTGACCGCGACTCGAGACTGCCCGCAGCCGCGGAAGTGATTGTCCCCATCGGATATTATGCGACGTGAGAATTAGCTGAGAATTAGCGCCGCACGCCCGCGCCTCGGCCATCCTTGCCTGCGGCCGGAATGGATAGGCGGGCGATGACGCCTGCTGTGCCGTCCGCGCGATTTTCGACCGTGAGGCCGAAGCCGTGCCGTTCAGCGACCTGACGGGCGATCGACAGTCCCAAACCCGTCCCTTCCGTTTCCTGGGGAGCGGCGCGGAAGAAGCGGTCGAATATGCGCGCCTCGGAGCCCTTCGGAAGAAATGCTCCCGTGTTGGAGACTTCGACGACGAAACGGCCATCGCGTCGCCCGATGGACACATCGATTCGTCCGCAGGACGGCGTGTATCGCACCGCATTGTCGATGAGGCTCGAAAGCAGGACGCGAACCTCCTGCGGGGCGCCCCGGCAAACGGCCCGACAGGCGCAATTAAGCTCGAGATCGAGCCGCTTGTGGTCGGCGAGCGCCGCGTAATCTGCGACGGACTCAAGGACGACCGCATTGACGTCCACCGTCTCCTCCTGGGCGGCGCCGGTTTCGTCGAGTCTTGCCAGCTGCAGAAGTTGGTTGACGAGCGCGCTCGCACGCTGAACGCCGCGCGCAAGGACCTCCGTCGCTCCGCTACGATTGCCCCGCATCTCTCGGGAAAGGTTTTCGACCTGGATCTGCATCCCGGCGAGAGGCGTCCTGAGCTCGTGAGCGGCGTCGGAAACGAACTGCCTCTGCGCCTCGACGGCGTGATGAAGACGGACAATGAGGCTGTTCATACTGCGCGCAAGCGGCAGGACTTCCGCGGGAATTCCGTCGAGCGCGATCGGCGCCGTCGCCCGGACGCTGCGTTCGGCAAGCTCAATCGAAAGCGTGTTCAGCCGCGCCAGCACGCGATTCATCGCCCACCCGACTACGAGCCACGCCAGAGGAATGGCGATCAGGACCGGGGCGGCCGCCACCAGCGCCGCGGTCTGCGCGATCTCCTGGCGCACCACTTCCCGCTGCGCAACTTGAACCGTGCGCTGGGAGTCGCCCGTCGTGTAGACGCGCCATTCCTCGCTTGCGGCTTTGACATTTGCATAGCCTGGCGGGGTTCGAGGCGGTATGTGGGCGGACGGAAGCGATGTGTGGACGAGTCTGCCCTGAGCGTCCCAGATGCTGACCGCGAATTGATCCTCCGGATCCTGATCCGCCTCCGCGGGCGCCCGTGCGGGGGAAACCCCGGCTCCCGCGTTGAGCGCGATCTGACGGAGCTGGCCGTCGAGAAACTCCGTCGCTGCGTCATGCGCATAAAAGTATGCAAATGCGCAGGCCGCCAGGCCGATCACGGAAAGAAGGACGGTTACATAGACGAGGGCCGTACGCCGAAGCGATGCGGTCGTCAGGATTTTGGGATCATCCAACCTGCGCCTCTGACGTTGAGGATCATTGTCTTGCCGAACTTGCGCCGAACGGAATGGATCAGGACGTCGACAGCGTTGCTCTCCACCTCCTCGCCCCAACCGTAAATCCTATCCTCCAGCTGCGTCCGAGAGAGAATGCGGCCCGGCCGCTCCATCAGCGCGTGAACAAGCGTATACTCGCGAGCCGACAAAACAGCCCTGGCGCCGCCGTGCCGCAACTCGTGGGTCTCTGCATCGAGTTCGATGTCGCCCGCGACCAGTGTCGCCGTCGCGCGCCCGGCGCGACGGCGAATGAGAGCCCTCATCCGAGCGGTAAGCTCGCGCACCTCGAAAGGCTTGAGGAGGTAATCGTCAGCGCCGAGGTCGAGGCCCGATACGCGGTCCTCTACGGCTCCGCGAGCGGTGATGACGAGAATAGGGGTATCGACACCCTGTCTCCGGGCCGACTTCAGAAGATCCAGCCCTTCCGCGCCAGGGAGTCCGAGGTCGAGAAGGACGATCGCGAAACCGGCGTCATGCAAAGCCGCTTCAGCGCCTGCGCCGTCGCGAACCCAATCGACCGACATCCCCTCGGCTCCCAGGGCGATGGTCAGGCCCTCGCCGATCATGATGTCGTCTTCCACAAGCAGAACGCGCATTGCGCCGCCTAGCATTTTGGGAATTGGGCGATTTTTATGATAAGGGCGCTGACGGGGCAAACCTCACCAGGGATGTTTAACGCGACTACGGACCGCGCGAGCGGCGATAGAGAAACAAAGCGAAGGCGCCGGCGATGAGTCCGACGACGAACCAGTCGAAACGTTGAAAAAAGGTCCGTACCTCAGCATTCGTGTGCCACGCGTTGCCGAGCCGGAAACCGAGATACGCGAGGGCCAGGCGCCACGGGAACGATCCGACCAGGGTGTAGATCTCGAAGCGCGCGATAGGCACGTGCGCGACACCTGCCGGCAACGAGATGAAGGTGCGCACGATCGGCAGCAGGCGCACGACGAACACCGATGCGCTCCCGAAACGGGCGAAAAAGCGATCGACGCGGTCGAGCTCGTCCCGGTTGAGTAGCACATAAGAGCCCCATCGTAAGGCGGCGGCCCGGCCGCCGTAAGCGCCGACGAGATAGGCCGCGGTGGAGCCGAGATTGCAGCCGACGGCGCCGGCGGCCGCCGCGCCGATCAGGCTGAAACTCCCCGTCGACGCCAGATAACCCGCAAAAGGCATGATGATCTCGGAAGGCAGCGGAATGCACGCCGACTCCAGAGCCATAGAGCCATAAGGCCGACCACGCCGGCGTAGCCCGAAGCCGAAATCGCGGAGACGATCCATGAAAAGAAGAGGCCCGCTCATGTCACTACAACTCATGCGGGCCTGTTATGGGCGCGGTCGCTGACATGGCTGACTGCGACGGCCGCGCTCGTTCACAGGGGCCGAAGAAGCGCGTCGACTTGCGCGGTCCCGAGGCTCGAGCCGGAGCGACAGCATCGGCTATCCTCGGTTTTTCGAGCGAGCCCCGGCTGCCGGGATATCCATTCACGATTCGGCCTATTCCGGCGCCGATACCCAATCGCTCGATTGGTGGAATTGAGGCTGCTCCGGGCGATGACGCATAGACTTCAATCGAGAGCGAGGCGCGTTGCTTGCCGCCAGCGGCTCCTTTAGCTTGCCAAGCGTTGAGACGGGCGACGTTCGCGCGTCAACCTGGTGGAATTGGTCTCGCCGTCGTGTCCTTCCCTACACTGGCAGCATTGAAATCCCCGACCGATTCGAAGCGCGTCCGGTCGGTCCTGCCAGAATGACGACGGTCCCGCTCCTCGCCGCCAGGGCCATTGGAAAGCGCTTTGGCGCTTTGGTCGCCCTCGCTTCTATCGATCTTGATATCAACGCCGGCGAAGTCCTTGCGCTGGTCGGCGATAACGGCGCAGGCAAGTCGACCTTCATCAAGATCCTCGCCGGGGCGCACCCGCCGAGCGAGGGCGAGATGCGCATGGACGGCAGCCCAGTCGCCTTCGCCACGCCTCAGGACGCGGCCAACGCAGGAATCGCCACGATCTTCCAGGAGCTCGCGCTGTCCGAGAACCTTTCGATCTCGGAGAATGTCTACCTCGGCCGCGAAATCGTTCGGCGGATCGCCGGCATTCCATTCCTCCGCCGGAGGGAAATGAAGCAGCGGGTCGCCGGCCTGCTCAAGGAGCTCGAGGCCCACGTCACAGACGCCGACGCCATCGTCGGCAGTCTGTCCGGAGGTCAGCGGCAGGCGGTCGCGATTTGCCGGGCCTTGAACCTGAAGGCGCGCCTCCTGATCATGGACGAACCGACCGCGGCGCTGGCGGTCGCCGAGACGCGCAAGGTGCTTGCTCTCGCGCGGCGGCTCGCCGAGCGCGGCTGCGCCGTGCTCCTGATCAGCCACAACATCGCCGACGTCATGGATGTGGCCGACCGCATCGCGGTGTTCCGGCGCGGGCGCAAGATCGCCGAGCGAATTCGCGACACCACCAATGCGGAGGAAATCATCGCGCTGATAACGGGCGCCCATCCCGACGTGCGGGCGCTCGAGAAGTCCTCATAGGACGAGCATGCACGTCGCAAATCATGGGAGAGGAACAATGTCCACCTTGCGAAAGAAATTGGCTTTCGCCGCCGCAGTCTTGGCCTTCGCCGCCGGGCCGGCCCTCGCTCAGGAGAAGAGCGTCGCGTTCGTGCCGGAAATCGTCGGCATCCCCTATTTCAACGCGATGCAGGACGGCGGCAACAAGGCGGCCAAGGATCTCGGCGTCAAGTTCATCTACTCGGGGCCCGTCGACACCAATCCTGTCGACCAGCTGCAGATCGTTCAGAACCTCATCAATCAGGGGGTGAACGCGATCGCGGTCAGCGTTCTCGACGCGTCGAGCATCGCTCCGGTCGTCCAGGCGGCCAAGGCGAAAGGCAGCATCCTTTTCACTTCCGACAGCGACGCGCCGAACAGCGGCCGCGCGGTGTTCGTCGCCCAGGCGACCGACGAAGGTCTGGGCGACACGATCATCGACGAGATGGTGAAGCGCGTCGGCGACAACGTCAAGATCGGCATCGTCTCCGGCGAAGCGACGGCGTCCAATCTCAATGCCTGGATCGGCGTCATGCAGAAGCGGGCGAAGGAGAAATATCCGAAGCTGACCTTGCTTCCCCCGCAATTCGCCGGCGGGACCGCCGAGCGCGCCGCCCAGCTTGCGACCGATCTGATTACCGCCAATCCGGATCTGAAGGGCCTTATCGCGGTTGCCTCCACGACCTGCCCGGGCGTCGCGCAGGCCATCGAGGGCGCCGGCAAGATCGGCAAGGTCATCGGAACCGGATATTGCAGTCCGAACACGGTTCGCTCCTATTTGAAGAGCGGCGCCATGGGCTATAGCGTCCTCTGGGATCCGACGGCGCTCGGCTATCTGACCGTTTGGGCCGGCAAGCAGCTCATCGACGGCAAGCCGTTCGCCGCCTCGAACCAGGTCCCCGGCTTCGCCAAACCCGTGACCTACGACGACAAGACCAAAATCCTCCTGCTCGGCGATCCCAAGATCTTCACCAAAGAAAACGTCGATCAGTTCAACTTCTGAAGCGGCCGGCGATGCGGCGGATTTCGGTGTTCGGCGGCCGCGAGCTGACGCTGCTCGTCGCATGCCTCCTCGTGGCCGTCGCGGCCTCCGCCGCATCGCCGTTTTTCGCGACCGTCGACAATCTCTCGACGGTGCTGCGCAACAGCGTGGAGCTCATGATCATCGGGCTCGGAATGACGCTCCTCCTCGCAATGGGCGGCATCGATGTGTCGATCGGCATGGTGCTGGGCCTGGCCGCCCTTGCCGTCGGCACGCTCGTTGCGGCGGGCGAGAGGCCATTCCTGCCGATTCTCGCCGGCCCTGCTGTCGGGGCCTTGCTCGGCCTTCTCAGCGGGGCCGTCGTGGTGCTCGGCGGAATCCCGGCGATCGTCGCGACGCTCGGCCTCCTCGGCGTCTATCGCGCTGCGATTTTTCTCCTCCTTGGCGGCAGATGGCTTTCCGGCCTGCCGCCGACGCTGACGAATGTCCTTTCGCTTAACCTCCTTGGCGCGCCGGTCGCCACAATCGTCATCGCGGCGATCTATCTCGCCGCATGGCTGGCGTTGCGCCATACGCCCTACGGGCCGCACCTCCTCGCGATCGGCAACGGCGAGGAGAAGGCGAGGCTTTCCGGGATCGCGGTGCGACGCGTCCGGATCGCGACATTCGTGGTCAGCGGGCTGCTCGCCGGCGTCGCCGCCGTCTTCTACGTGTCGACCTACCGCAACGTGGCGATGACCATTGGCGGCAATATCGCACTCGAGGCGATTGCGGCGGCGGTTCTCGGCGGGTCCAGCATCACCGGCGGCAGCTGCAGTCTGCTTGGAACGGCGCTCGGCGTGATCCTCATCCGCCTCCTCCAGAACGGGCTCGTGCTGGTCGGCGTTCCTTCGCTTTGGCAGACGGTGGTCACCGGCGCGCTCCTTCTCCTCGTCCTCAACGGCGAGGAGCTGCGCCGCCGGCTCAGCGTCTCGCGGCTGTTCTGGCGGCCCTCATGAGCGTCTCGGCCACGATCGCCCGCCAACCGATCCTCGCTGTTCTGGCGTTGCTTTGGCTCATCGTCGTCGCCGGGCTCATCATCGTCGCTCCGGAAACGCTCCACGCATACACGATGACGACCGTGCTTCAGTTTTCCACGATTCTCGCGCTCGTTGCGCTCGGCCAGTCGCTGGTCATCCTGTGCGGCGGCGCAGGGATCGACCTTTCGGTCGGAGGGGCCATGTCCCTGACCGCAGTCCTCGCGGCGCTGGCCTCCAAAGGCGGGGCGCCGGGCTGGACCCTTCCGGCCCTTTGCCTCCTGATTGGCGCGCTGCTCGGGGCCCTGAACGGGCTGCTCGTCACGCGAGTCCGCATCCTGCCGCTCATAACCACCCTCGGGACGTTCTATCTCTATTCGGGTCTTGCCGTGGCCGTCACCGGCGGCGCGGCGATTGGCCGCGCGCCGGCGTGGATGATCGGATGGGGGCGCGGCCAGCTCGGAGCCATCCCGCTGCCGTTTCTGACGACGGCTCTTCCCGCCTTTGCCATCGCGGCCGTGTTTCTCGGCGCAACCGCCTGGGGCCGCTGGATCTACGCGATGGGATTCAACGAAGCCTCGGCGAGGCTCTGCGGAGTTCCGGTCGACCGGGCGCGGATGCTGGTCTACGCCATCAGCGGCGCCTGCGCCGGAACCGCCGCCCTCGTTTCGCTGTCGTGGCTCGGAAGCGCGCGTCCCAACATCGGCGCCAATCTCGAGCTGACCTCCCTCGCCGCGGCCATGCTGGGCGGGATCGCGATCTTTGGCGGGCGGGGAGGGGTCGTTGGAGTGCTCGCGGCCGTCATTCTTCTCGTCACGCTCCAGACCGGGCTTCTCCAGCTCAATGTGAACGCCACTTGGCAGGTGGGCGTCGTCGGCCTCCTGCTCATACTGGTGTTGCTGGTCGACCATGTCGCTTCTCGTCGAGCGTGAGCGACGCCGGAAAGGAGAGATGACGATGACCACGGAACAGCGCATCGCATCGGCCGTCGAAGGGGCGGCGGACCGCGTCGCCGCGACGCTTTGCGACCTCATCGCCTTCCCCTCCGTCGTCAAGGCGAACCCCAAGGAGGCTGGGCCGGGCGAGCGGCGGTGCCAGGAATATCTCAAGTCCCGGCTCGAACGGATCGGTTTCGCCACCGATCTATGGGAGCCGGACGGGCCTGCTCTCTACGCCAAATACCAAGGCCGGCCGGGCGCCAACAAGGGCCGCACCTTCGATGGCCGCCCCAATCTCGGCGGCCGTCTCGCTGGGACAGGCGGCGGCCGCTCCCTTCTGCTGACCGGACACATCGATGTCGTGCCGCCCGGTCCGCGAGAGCATTGGATGAGCGAGCCGTTCACCCCCGTCGTCAAGGACGGGTTCGTGCAGGGCCGCGGCGCGGTCGACATGAAGGGCGGCGTCGCCTCCATGCTGATGGCGGTCGAAATCCTGAAGGAGGTCGGCGTTGAACTTTCCGGAGACCTGGTCTTCGCCACCGTCGTCGACGAGGAAATCGGCGGCATGGGCTCGCTCGCCATGGTCGACCGCGGCTATCACGCCGACGCCGGCATCATGACGGAGCCGACCGCAAATCGAATCGCTCCGCTTTGCCGCGGCATCTTGTGGGGCCGCATCGTCATCGACGGCGTCGGCGGCCATGCCGAGCTGACGCCGAACAGCTGGTACGCCAGCGGCCCCGTCGACGCGATCCAGCTGTGCCGCCAGATCCTCGACGGCATCGACATCCTCAACCGTCGCTGGGCCAGCGATCCCAGGAAGAATCATCCGCTGATGGATCTGCCCAACCAGATCATCGCCACGCAGATCAACGCCGGCGAGCACCCCGCTTCCATGGCCGGCCGCGCCGAGATCGTGATCGACGTCCAATATCTGCCCTCGGAAAAGGACAGCCATGGTCTCGGCGGCGACGTCAAACGGGAGGTCGAGGAACACATTCAGGCCGTGTGCCAGGCCGATCCCTATTTGCGCCGACGGCCTGCTCGCGTTGAATGGATCCTCGACGCTGATTGCGCCGAGGTTCCGGCCGACCACCCCTTTGTCGGCGCCTTCCAGGAATCGGTCGCAGCAACCGGCCTGTCGGCCGTGCTTTCCGGCTTTGGAGCGCACAGCGACATTGGTCTCCCGACAAGCCTCGGCCGCACCCCGACCGTCAACTTCGGGCCCGGCGACCCCGCCCTGGCGCACCAGCCGAATGAGCGCGTCGCAATCGCCGATCTCATCAATTGCACCAAGGCGATTGCTCTCACTGTCGAGCGCTGGTGCCGCTGATCCCTTCAACGCTTGTCCTGCGAGGGGTGTCGATGCGGCGTTTTGAGCCGCCTCGGACCGCTGATCTCTTGAATCCGTTGTCGCAGGCGACGATATCTCGTCTCGCGGCCATCGCGCCCGCATTCTTCCGATGATTAACCTTTGAAGGGGCTAGAGAATTGACCGCCGACGCCAACACCCCGACCAACGAGGCCGCCACGACCCAGATCTTCGAGGCCGACGTTTCGCGCCTTTTGCATCTGATGGTCCATTCGGTCTATTCCGACCGTGACATCTTCGTCCGCGAGCTTGTCTCCAATTCCGCCGACGCCTGCGAGAAGCTGCGCTACGAGGCGATCGCAAGACCCGAGCTGATCGAGAGCGGGCCCTTCGTCATCACCGTCTCGCTCGATCCCGAAAAGAACACGCTGACGGTCGCCGACAACGGAATCGGCATGAGCCGCGAGGACCTGACCCAGGGCCTCGGCACGATCGCCCGCTCGGGCACGAAAGCCTTCCTCGACAGGCTGACCGCCGAGGACGCGAGCAAGGAGGCGCAGGCGCTGATCGGCCAGTTCGGCATCGGCTTCTATTCGTCCTTCATGGTCGCCGACGAAGTGACGGTCGAGACGCGCCGCGCGGGGGAGGCCCACGCCTGGCGCTGGTCGTCCGACGGCAAGGGCTCGTTCACCATCGCAGCCCTGCCGGTCGAAGAGGCGCCCGAGCGGGGCACGCGCGTCATCCTCCATCTCAACGACGCCTCGAAGGAGTTCTGCGACCATTGGCGGGTCGAGCGCGTGGTGCGCGAGCACTCGGGCGCGGTCGCGGTTCCGATCGACCTCGTCGAAAAGCCGGGCGCCGAGCCCAAGCGCATCGCCGACGGGGCCGCGATCTGGACGAAGCCTAAATCCGAGGTGAAGCCCGAGGAATACGCCGAGTTCTATCGCGGTCTCTCCGGCCAGTTCGACGAGCCGGCGCTGACGCTGCACTGGCGGGCCGAAGGACGGCACGAATACATCGTGCTCGCCTTCATCCCCGGCTCGCGGCCGTTCGATCTGTTCGACCCGGCGCGCAAAGGGCGCAACAAGCTCTATGTGCGGCGCGTGCTCATCACCGAGGACGCCGACGTCCTGCCGGGCTGGCTGCGCTTCGTCCGGCTCGTCGTCGACAGCGCCGACCTGCCGCTCAACGTCTCGCGCGAGCTTATCCAGAAGAGCGACGTCTTCGCGGCGATCAAGAAGGGCGCGACCAACCGCATCGTGCAGGAGCTCGGCAAGCTCGCGGAAGCCGAGCCCGAGAAATACGCCAAGGTGTGGGAGCATTTCGGCGCGGTGATCAAGGAGGGCCTCTACGAGGACCCCGAGCGGCGCGACGGCCTGTTCAAGATCGCCCGCTTTGCTTCGACGACCCACCCGGACGGCGGCCGGACGCTCGCCGACTATGTCAAGAGCCTGCGCGAGAACCAGACGGCGATCTACTACCTCACCGGAGACGACGCCAAGCGCCTCGCCGCGAGCCCGCAGCTCGAAGGTTTTCGCGCCCGCGGCGTCGAGGTGCTGCTGCTCGCCGATCCCGTCGACGCCTTCTGGATCTCGACGGCGGCGGGCTACGAAGGCAAGCCGTTCAAGTCGGTGAGCCAGGGGGCTGCCGACATCAAGTCGATCGCCTTCGTCGAGGGAGCAAAGGCGCCGGCCGAGGCCTCGAGCGAGGTCGCCACACTGTTCGCCTTCTTCAAGCAGACGCTGGAAAAGGAGGTCGCGGAGGTGCGCGCCTCCGACCGCCTGACCGACAGCCTCGCCTGCCTCATCGCGCCGGACTTCGGACCCGACCGCCAGCTCGAGAAGATGCTGGCCATGCATGGGAAGGTCAGCGAACGGACGAAACCGATCCTCGAAGTCAACCCGACCCATCCGCTGACGGTCGCCCTCGCGCAGCGCTTCCGCGACGGCAAGGACAAGCCGCTCGTCGAGGATTCGGCCTGGCTGATGCTCGACGAGGCGCGGCTGATGGAAGGCGGGCAGGTCGAGGACCCGCCGGCCTTCGCCGGCCGCTTGCGGCGGGTCATGGAGAAGGCGCTGGGGTAGGCCTGCGACTTCGCCGCCTTTGTAGGCGCGATCGCTGATCGCGCCCGCCCAGCGCGAGACCGCCGGCGCGGACGCGCCCGGCGCCCGAGATCGGGGCCTTCGAGAGGAGCTAGCGCCACCCGCCGACCCCGTCCTGAGGCGCCGCGAAGCGGCCTTGAAGGACGCTCCAGATCGCGCTGACACGGGAATGCCGCTCGGCCGCCAGCGCGCGCTGGGAGCATCCGTCGAGGCTCTTGCTTCGCAAGAGCGCCTCAGGATGAGACCGATGAGCTTTAGACCTGACTTTTTCGAGAGGCTTGGGTGTTGCGGTCGATCCGGCATCGAACGCGCATGCATGGACGACCACCCTACGACTGGCCGACCGCACTTGAAAAGGCTTGTTTCCGCGATGGAAACGGCGGGGAGGACGGGGGTTCTGTCGGACGCCTAATGGAGCGCGTCGGCGCGCGCGTCTACATGACCATAATGTAGGTTGCGCCATCCCGCGCTTCATCGGAAGGCGCCCGTCCCGGGCGCCTTGGGCGGCGAGGCGCCGCCCCTCCGCCGCACCGCGCCTCCTGGGCGTGTCATGAGATCCGCTGACGAGGCTTTCCCCGTTTCGCTTGCCCCACGACGCCGGCTTTGCCAAAAGAGGCGCGTCCCGGGCTGGAGCTTCACGTGATCGCACTCAATGCCGCCTTCGATCGCATCGGCGAGGAGA
>DASRSL010000049.1:0-9280 GCA_035656495.1 Roseiarcus sp. | reverse complement strand
GACGGAAAACCCCATCCGGGGCCCCGCCTTCCTCATTGACGAGTTCCAAAACACATCCGCTCCCGAAGACCCTCGACCCGAAGGCCAAGCCTCGCGGCCTCCCTCCAGAGAACAAACGCCCTCAAAAGCACGATGATTTCTGAAACGTGACCGTCGTTGGTCTCTCTCGAGAAGCCAATGCCGCCAAATCGGCCGACCCGCCAAAGCCGGCCAGCCAATCCGCAAGCCAAGGCCCCTCACGCAAGGACCACGCCGCCCACGTCTCTCTTCCTTCCGATGCAATTGTCAAACAGCACGGGATCTCTCAGAACCCCGGAACTTGACCGCCCGGAAGAGCTTGCGCTCCCTCCGAGGATCAAGTCCCAATCTCTCCGACCGGGCGGTTCGGGCCCCAAAAACGGCCAAAACCTCTCCAACCCGCCTCTCAGCAGGTGGGAGGTTCAATCGTTCCGATTCCCGATGACAAAGCCGCCGCAAGACGCAACAACGTCGTCGGTGGAGCCCATATAGGCCAAGTCCGATTTCACTGTCAAACACTATTTTGAATTTTTGTCGCCGCGCAACGAAGGTTGGGGAACCTTTCGACGAATCGAAGCCTGCCCCGGGCTTCGCCAGATTTCGACGGGGTTGTGGAGAGCGTTGACTGCGCCCGGGCAAGCTTGCGGAGCGCGGTTTCGCACGCTAACAACGTTCGGGAAGGCTCGGGAACGGGCGCCAGGTTCGACGAATCGAGAAGCCTTGACGACAGTTGCCGCCGCCTTTCCGCGGGTTGCTCCCCGCGGCGACCGCGCCGTGGTCGGCCTCGAGCTCGGCGTCGAGCCGCCGATTAGGCTCGGCGACGAGCGTGTCGACGGCGGCGAACGCCGACGCGCGTCGCTCAGGTGGCTCGCCGGAGCGGCGCTGACCGGCCTCTCGGGCGTCGCGCTGATCGGCGCGGCGCTCTATTTCGATCTCGACAGCCAATACGATTTCGCCGAGGCGCCGGAGCTCGCGACCGGCCCGATCTCCTCCGATGCGCAGGAAGAGGGCGCAGGCCTCGGTCGAGGCGATCGCCTTCTGAGGCCGGTCGACATCGTCTCAGACAAGCAGACCTTCAAGGCGCCGACGACGATCAAGGTCGGCGACAAGGAAATGCTCAAGCCGCGCGCCTTCACCCGTCTGCGGACCACCCTGACGATGACGCCGACCGGATTCGCCGATGTGGTGCCTCCGTTCAATCCCCTGAAACTGGCGAACCGGGTGGACGTCCCTGATGCGCCGCCCGATCCCGGGCCGGTGCAAGACGACGCCGAGGTGGCCTTCCGGGTGCAGGACCTCGCCCCGGCGGATGCGGAGCGCGCTTCGGGCGAGTTGTCGCTCGCTGAGGCGCAGGCTCAGGTGGTCGAAACCCTCAAGGCGCCGCCGAAGGCGCCGGCGCAGCCGCTCGCTCCCCAACTTCTGCTCATGCGGACGATTCAGGCCGCCGGGGAGCCCGCCGGCGCGCTCTCTTATGCGACCGCCGGCAGGGTCAGTCCAAGCGCGCCTTTCGCTTCGATCGAAGTGCGGATGATTCCGGAAAACGTGACGAACACGCCAAAGACCGTCGCTCCCGACGAGGCCTCTCCCACCGAGAAGCTCGTCCGGCTGCGCCACGGCGAAAGCTTCGAGGACGTTCTCAAAGCAAACGGAGCCGCTCCCGCGGCGGTTTCCGCCATCCTGGCGGCCTTCGGCGTGAAGCAAGGCGCGTCGCCCGTCGGCGAAGGACAGAAGATCACCCTGCTTCCGGAGGAGCCGGCCGTCCGCGGCGCGAAGCCGAGAATCGCCAGGGTTTCGGTCTACGCCGACGATCAGCTGAAAGCGACGGTCGCGGTCGACGACAACGGCGCCTATGCGCCGGTGTTGTCGAAAGGGGCTCCCGTCCGCAAGACGAATGTGGCGGAGGAAGGCGAGACGGACGGCATGAGCCTCTATCAGAGCCTGTACGAGACTGCGCTCAAGCAGGGACTGGCCAAGCCGCTGATCGACACCCTCGTCCGCATTTTCGTCAACGACGTGGATTTTCAGCGAGCCACCGCTGCCGGCGATTCGGTCGAAGCGTTCTTCTCCGAGCCCGACGAACTCGATCCGCGCCCCGAATTGCTCTACGCGACGATGACGGTGCGCGACCAAGTCTACAAGTATTACCGGTTCCAGACCCCTGACGACAATGTGGTCGACTATTACGACGAGAACGGCCGCTCGACCCGAAAATTCCTGCTCCGCAAGCCGATCGCCGAGGGCGAGCTGACGTCCGGATTCGGCATGCGCTATCATCCCATCCTGCATTTCACCCGCATGCACACCGGCGTCGACTGGGCGGCGCCGATCGGGACGCCGGTCGTCGCCGCCGGCAACGGGGTCGTCATCAAGGCCCAATGGGACGCCGGCTATGGGCGCCGTGTCGAGATTCAGCATGCCAACGGCTACGTGACCACCTACAATCACATGTCGGGCTTCGGCCGCGGCATCGTCGCAGGCGCGCACGTCACCCAAGGCCAGGTCGTCGGCTATCTCGGGCAGACCGGCCTCGCCACCGGGCCCCATCTGCATTACGAAGTGATCATCAACGGCAATTTCGTCGACCCGATGGCGATCAGGCTCCCCCGCACGCACGAGTTCGACGGCAGGATGCTCGCCGCCTTCAAACGCGAGCGCGACCGCATCGACCAGTTGATGGCGCAGGCGCCGTCCGCCGCGGCGGAGACGAACGAAAAGCCGGGCTCTGCCGCCACTGCGAGACTCAACTGAGGGTGACGGAAAGTCCGCCGCAATCGTCGCCGCCGAATCCGAGCGCGGCGCGGATCTGCGCTGGCGACGCCCCCTTTTCACGCAGCGCGCCGAGCGACGGCGATCCCCGGCTCTTCGATAGTTTGGCGCCCTTTGCGTCGAGCACGAGCCGATGGTGGCGGTAGTGCGGCGAAGGCAGGCCCAGCAGCTCCTGCAGCAGCCGGTGAACCGAGGTGGCGGCCAGAAGATCGCGTCCGCGCACGACATCGGTGACACCCTGCAGCGCATCGTCGACCGTCACCGCCAAATGATAGCTTGCCGCAAGATCCCGTCCTGCGAGCACGACATCGCCCCACGAAGCCGGGTCGGCGCGACGCTCGACCGGCGTCGACCCCTCGCCGAACTCCTGCCAGAGGATCCCGACCGGCATCTGCTCGACGGCTCGGCGCATGTCGAGCCTGCGAGCGGCCCTGCCGCCCCGCGCGAGGCGCTCGGCCCTTTCGCCGCGGGAGAGCAGGCGGCACGTTCCGGGGTAGAGCGGCGCACCGTCTGGGTCGCGCGCTGCGGACGCACGTCCGATCTCGGCCCGACTGCAGAAGCAAGGATAAACGAGGCCGAGCGCCTCGAGCCGCGCGCACGCTCCGGCGTAGTCGTCGGCATGCTCGCTCTGCCGCCGCGGGCGGCCTTCGAAGCGCAGGCCGAGCCAAGCGAGATCGTCGAGGAGAGCTGCCTCGTAATGCGGCTTGCACCGGACGCGATCCAGGTCTTCAATGCGCAACAGCAGGCGTCCGCCGAGAACGGCGGCGAGCCGCGCGTTGCAAAGCGCCGAATAGGCGTGTCCGAGGTGCAGCGCGCCATTCGGGGAAGGCGCGAACCGCAGGACGGGCGAGGGCGCAACTGCGTCGGGGCGCATGGTTGGAAAGCCGATCAGTAAGAGCGCCGCGCCCTCGAGGCGAGGCAAATCGGCGCCGGCCAGGCGGATCTATCATCCGGGCCCGCCGATCGCGAACGAGGCGCATCTCAGCGAAGCAGCCGAAGCGCTCCGCCTGAAAGATCCCGAACTCGTCGAAAGACTTCTTTCGGTCGGCGGACCGCCGCCTTTGCGCCTTCGCGAGCCGGGCTTCGCCGGACTTGCCGCCATCGTCGTCTCGCAGCAGGTGTCGGTCGCCAGCGCGAGCGCCATATTCGGCCGGCTCGAGACCCGCCTCGCGCCGCTCGATGCCGTTCGGGTCGCCGCGGCGACGGAAGAGGAGTTGCGAAGCTGCGGACTGTCGACGCCGAAGATTCGCGCGCTGCGCGCGCTCGCCGGGGCGGTCGTCGAGCGCCAACTCGATCTCGCGGGTCTCGCGGCGCTCGACGCGGAGGAAGCGCACGCCAAGCTCGTCGCGGTGAAAGGGATCGGCCCATGGACCGCGGACATCTTTCTCCTCTTTTGCCTCGGTCACCCTGACGCCTTTCCGGCGGGCGATCTCGCCCTGCAGGAGGCGGCGAAGCTCGCGCTCAACCTGAGGGCGCGTCCGGACGCCGCACGGCTCGAACGGATCGCGGAGCGCTGGCGGCCATGGCGCGGCGTTGCGGCGCGCATGCTCTGGTCCTATTACCGCGGCGTCAAGACGCGTTCGGGGATGGCCCTTGCGGACGGCTCCGGCTAAGTCGGGTCGCTGATCGAATACCGGAGCCGAGGGATGAGCGCTGCCTTGGACGGACCCCGCATTCCGGTGAGTGGCGGACGCGCGGGCGGGCTCGTCGTCTTTTTGCACGGGTATGGGGCGGACGGAAACGACTTGATCGAGCTCGGCCGCCAGTGGCGAGCCCTCCTTCCGGCGACGGCTTTCGTTTCGCCCCACGCCGCTGAGCGGTGCGCCGGCGCACCGATCGGCCGGCAATGGTTCGCGTTGTCGAACCGGCCGCCCGATGACGCGGGCGCCGCCGCGGACCGCTGGAATGGCGTCGTCAGGGCGCGCGGCGCGCTCGACGCCTTCCTCGACGCCGAGCTCGAACGTCTCGGCCTCGACGATTCGAGACTGGCGCTGGTCGGCTTCAGCCAGGGCTCGATGATGGCGATGCACGCCGGATTGCGGCGGCGGCGCGCTCCCGCGGCGATTCTCGCATATTCCGGCCTCCTGGTCGGGCCCGAGCGGCTGAAGGAGGCCACGGCGCGAGACGCGCGCGGAGCCCCACCGCCGATCCTGCTCGTGCACGGCGACCAGGACCCGCTGATCCCGTTCGAAGCAATGTTCATGGCGGCCGAGGCGCTGGCGCAGGCGTCGATCCCGGCGCAATGGCACATTTCCCACGGCATCGGGCACGGCATCGACGGCGGAGGATTGCATCACGGCGGACTGTTCCTGGCCCAAGCGCTTACCGGAAGGGGCCGTTGACGCGCGCGCCCCGACTTGGCAGGTGCGATTCCACCGCCGGATCTCTGCTCGAGACGCAGTCACCCGCGCGTCCCGGGTCAAAAGCACGCATAGCGTGAATCGGAGACCTTTCCTGATTCCGCAGATTGGAGAAGAAATGGCCGAAGCGATCCCCATCGCCGGTCGCGGCGATCGCAGGACCCAAAAAGGAGGCCGCCCGAAGGCGGCCTTCAAGTCTAGGGAGGAAACGCCCAAGGAGGGCATGTGCGGGCAAACGCTCCGCACGCCGCTAAAATAGTTGCGCGTTCCGGAAAAAGCAAGAACTTTCGTCTCTCCGCTCACGCATATGTGTATCGTGTCCGCTTCAAGCTCGGCGAACAGCGGCGGGACGACGCGCCTCGCCTCGCCTTCAAGTTCTTATCTCACTGATAAGATGAGAATTTTTCGCGCCGAGCGCTCGGTCGGCCAACTCGACTCCGATGGCGGGATCTAGCCGTCCGTCTCAGGAATCAAGGTCTTCAGGCCCAAATCCAGGAGGAGGGGGTCAGCACGTCAGGGTCGATGGCACGGCAGGCCTAGGGGAGCCAGCCTGCCGCCGGTCCGGCCCGGGCTCCAACGAGCCGGTCTCCCAACCAGACCGATTCGGGTGATTCGGCGACCGCCGCCCCAGTCAAACCGATGTCGCCTCTCGACGCGGCTTGGCTTCAAAAGGCGGCAGACCAGAGGTTGCGCTGCGTTGGGATCCGGTAAAGATAAAGGGAAACGAGCTCCGCCGGATCCCGGCCTTCGGCTTTAGGAAACGGCCTTAGTCGAGAGCGCCACGAAGCGGGCGCCGTCCTCGCTCTTGACCTGCATCAGCACGGACTTCTTGCCGTCGGCCCTGGCCGCGACGATCGCCGCCTTCACGTCTGACGGACGCGACACCGGCTTGCCCGCGACCTCGAGGATCACGTCGCCGGTCCGGATGCCCTTCTGCGCCGCCGCGCCGTCGGGGTCGACGTCGGCGACGACCACGCCGATCTTGCCGGCCCCGTCGACCTCTGCGGCCGGCGCGAGCGTCATGCCGTACTTTGCCATCGCGTCCTTCGAATGCCGCTCCGGCGCGTCGGCCTTGGCCTGCTTTTCGTCCGGCAGCGCGCCGAGGGCCACTTTGATCGTCTGAGTGGAGCCGTTTCGAATGATCGAGAGCTCGGCCTTTTTGTTCGGCCCGATCGCAGCGATCTTCCGGGCGAGATCGTGGGAGTCGGCGACCGACTCGCCGTTGACCGACGCCACGACGTCGCCGTCCCTGAGGCCGGCCGCCGCCGCGGGCGAATCCTTCTCGGTCTTCGCAATGAGCGCGCCCTTGGCCTCCTTGAGGGCGAGGCTGTCGGCGATGTCCTGCGTCACCGGCTGAATCTGGACGCCAAGCCAACCGCGCGCGACCGCGCCATTGTCCTTGAGCTGCTGCACGACGCCCTTGGCGACGTCGCTCGCGACGGCGAAGCCGATGCCGACGCTGCCGCCCGACGGCGAGAAGATGGCGGTGTTGACGCCGACGACCTCGCCCTCGGTGTTGAAGGTCGGGCCGCCGGAGTTGCCGTGATTAACGGGGGCGTCGATCTGCAAGAAGTCGTCGTAGGGGCCGGCCCCGATGTCGCGGGCGCGCGCCGAGACGATGCCAGCGGTCACGGTGCCGCCGAGGCCGAACGGATTGCCGACCGCGATCACCCAGTCGCCGACGCGCGGCTCCTGCTGGGCGAACGAGACATAGGGATAGTCCGAGCCTTCCTTGACCTTGAGCAGCGCGAGATCGGTCTTCGGATCCGTGCCGACAACGCGAGCCGGAACCGTCTGGCCGTCGGCGGTGGTGACGGTCACCTCCTTGGCGTGGTCGACGACGTGATTGTTGGTGACGACGTAGCCGTCGGCGGAAATGAAGAAGCCGGAGCCCTGCGCCATGCCCACGCGAGGCTGTTCGCGGTCCTGGCCGCCGCGCTCGCCAAAGGGTCCGCTGAAGCCGCGCTCACCAAACTGACGGAAGAACTTCTCGAGCGGGCCGCCCTTCGGAAAATTCGGCATCTGCTGAGCGTCGCCGTCATAGGATACGTTCGATTCGTCGAGCTTGACTTTGACGGAAACGACGGCGCCTTTGACCCGGTCGACCACGCCGGCGAACGAGGCGGGGCCGGCAGGCGCGACAGTCGCGCCTGCCAGGGCGGGATAGGTTCCGAGCTGCAGCCCCTCGATGGTCAGGCCGCCGACGGCGACGGCCGCCGCCGCGCCAAGCAACGCCGCGCGGAACGATTTGGGCCGGGCGATGCGAACCGAAAACAGATTGGCCACTTCATTCTCCATGTTGAACGCCGGCGAAAAGCCCAGCCGGCGAGACTCAGTCTTGATATTGGCCGTCTGTTAACCCGCCGATGGATGCAGCATGAAGACTTGGTAAGCTGCCAGGGCAGCGGCGCTCGCCTGCGTGCGGCGCCGTACGAAAACGTCCTATCAGGCCTCCTGCGATCATCGACGTGGCGAGCCAGGCGGTGGTTGCTTGAAGCCTCGGAGCCGGTCGGCGCCTGGTCGCCTGCGCAGACAGGGGTAAGGCTGTATTTTCCCTGCTCCTCGTTGGCGCCGAGCAGACGCGAGAAAGACCGGCCAGCGAGGCCGACTTGACGGAGCCGGACTCTACATAGGGCGGCGCGTTGAAAATGGCCTCGTTGGCCAGTGGTTGCAATGAGCCGAGACCCTTGCCCCGTCGTAATCGTCCGAAGCGTCCTGGGGTCAAGCCAGCCAAGGATTGACCATGCCCGCCGCCAATGCGAGTGAAACCGTCGGCCAGCGAGGCGCCCGGTCTCCGGGATGGGGTGGCCCGCAAGTTCGGCAGACGGCTGCGGTTTGATGTCGGCGCGAATCCAGTCAGGATGCGCGCTCTCGCCGCGCCGCCGATCGGCCGGACAAGAAGACCTCTTGCTCCTCGGGAGGATTGAGCCATGACCTGGTCGAACGTCGCCAAAGGCGCTGCCGTGGTCGCGCTTCTGTCCTCGGCGCCGACAGGCGTCGGCGCGATGCCGATCGTTGGCGCGAGTCTGGCCGGCCGCGTCGGTGACGGCCTGATCCAGAGCGTCGCGCAAGTCCTCACGAGCGAAGCAGCGCGCCCCCGCAGCCCTCGTACCGCGCACGTGAACCGCGCCACGGCAGTGAGCCGGTCCACGGCCGCGAACCGGACCGCGGCGGTCAGCCGGATCACACCTGCGAACCGAACCACGGCGGTGAGCCGGACCACACCCGCGAACCGGACCACGGCCGTGAACCGGAGCGGGAACGCGAACCGCAATGTGAGCGCCCAGGTTAACGTGAACCGCAACGTTCACGTCGATGGCGATCGCCCCGGGGTTTCCGGCTACAAGCCTTCGGTCGTGTTGGGCGGCGGCTGGGCTCGTCCGGACTGGTATCGCTGGTCCCCGGGCGGCGCGATCGCCGTGGGCGCTGCGCTCGGGTTCGTCACCGCCGCGACAGCCACCTGGGCGACCCCGCCGCAGCCAGGCCTGTGCTGGTATTATACCGACCCGAGCCAGCAGGACGGCTTCTGGGACGCCTGCCCGTGACCCCGCGCTCCCCGACTCATCGCATCCGTCCGGCGTCGAGCAGTCGCAAAACGAGCCACGCCGGCACGACCACCATGGCGCCGGTCGCCAGGACGCGGCCGATCTGGCGTACGTCGGCCAGGCCGAATTCGATGATGTGGCGCGCCAGCCGCGTCGCCTCGTCGATGAGGCTCATCGGATCGAACCCGAGGGATTCGAGCAGCAGTCCGACCACGAACGAGACGACGATGAGCCGCAACAGCACCGCCATCGGAGAACCGCCGACGAACCGGGCGACGAGGTTGTTGGTCATGGACGACGGGTCTCCTCAAGCGGCCGCAAGCGTGAACGACCGGGGCCGCTCCGTTCGGAAGGGCAACGTCACGATTTAGGAAACGGCACGACCTGGGGCTTTGCGGCGGGGGCTTCCTCCGCTTCCCCGCCGACCGGGCTGCCGTCGATCGTAAGCCTTCCTTGCGCGGCGCTGATCCGGACGGTCGAGCCGTCGGCGATCTCACCGGACAGCAACCGCTGGGCGAGCGGGTCCTGCACCCATTTCTGGATCACTCGCTTCAGCGGCCGCGCCCCATAGGAAGGATCGTAGCCCTTGTC
>DASRSL010000048.1:0-14875 GCA_035656495.1 Roseiarcus sp. | reverse complement strand
CCCAATCTGTTTGTCCTGTGGCAACTCGGCGTGCGACCGGAGGCTGGAGGGTAGGAGCCGGATGAGGCGAGAGTCTCACGTCCGGTTCTCTGAGGGCGGAGGGGTGAAACTCCCCTCCGCTACTCGACTCGTCATCCTCAGCCGCGGTCGCGCGGAGGAGGCTCTGGCGTGGACGAGGGCAGTGATGACTCGGCTGGGGCTCAGCCTCAACGAGGCCAAAACCTCGATCAAGGACGCCCGCACGGAAGGCTTCGACTTCCTCGGCTATACGTTGGGACCGAAGTTCGACCCACGGGAGGGACGGATGTATCCAGGCGCAAGCCCCTCCAGGAAAAGCGTGCAACGCCTCAAGGACAAGATCGGCGATCTCCTGAGGCCGAGAACCAAGGCTCCGTGGCCGCAAGTTCGCAACAGACTGAACCGCCTGCTGGCGGGTTGGTCCGCCTACTTCAGCTACGGAACCCGCACCTCGGCCTATCAGGCGGTCGATCACCATGTCGGCGATCGCGTTCGACGCTTCCTCGCCAAACGGCACAAGGAACCCGGACGGGGAACGCGCCGGTTTTCCTGGAGCGACATCCAGGGGAAATTCGGCGTGGCATCCCTCGTCCAAAGCAAACCTCGCGCCGCCGCCGTGGGCCCGCCATGAAGTCTGCCGGAAAGCCGGATGCGGGAAATCCGCACGTCCGGTTTGATGAGCGGGGAAGGGAAACGGAGCGATTGGCCATGCCTCAAGCCACCGCGCCCTTCCTCGACTCTACTATTTTGCCGTTTCCCGCACATCAGCATGCTTGGGGAACTGACTGGAAATAAAGGCTTTTTTCTCGTCGGGGCAGATCGGAGACGCCTGATTCGCCTGTTCTGCCCTGTTTTGCAGCGAAAACAGGGAGGCCGCGCGCGTGGCCGCCCATGGGTCCTACCGCCCCTGCAGCGCGAGCGCGATCTGGACGATTGCGGCGAAGAGTTCGAGCACGATCAGAACGACGATCGCGGCCTCGAGCCGCGTCGCCCGGTCGGCGTCGATGATGTCGGTGAGCGCATGCGCGGTCTCGACGATCACGTCGAGCTTGCGCTTGAGGACGCCGGCGCGCTCCTTGAGCTCGTACTCGTCCTCAAGGCGGGCGTAGAGGCGCTCGAGGTCGGGCCGATCCCACAGGACGTCCGGCTTCTCCTCGACCGCGACCCGCCCGGAAACCCGGTGCTGGACGAGCAGGGCCTGGCCGATCAGCCTGAGCATCGCGCGCCGCCGGAACGGCGTCTTGCCGCTGGCCGCGAGCTGGGCCGCGAAGGGCTCGATCACGTCAAAAACCTTGTTGACCTCGCGCTCGTCGCGCGCCAGCGCGACCGTCTTCGCCAGCGCGTCGGCGACGACGAGAAAACGCTGCGGCGACAGGTTCTTGATCTGGATCGGGCCGCCGGACGATTTTTGCTCGTCGCTCTCGGGCGATATTTCCAGCACGGCGTATTCGTCGTCGCCCTTCGCCCGCTCGCCATAGACCCGCGACTTGAGCTTGGCGAGCGTATCCTCTTCCTCGAGCGGCGAGAGAGCGACCATCACCGCGACGCCGAAGCGGAACAGCGCGACCATGCCCGTTTCCCCGACGCGGAAGGCGAGCGGCAGCAGCGAAATCGTGTCCGCCCGCTCGAGCCCGGCGGTGTCGATGCGGTCGCCGACGATCAGCGCCCGCGCGGTCAGGCGCGTCGGCGTCGTTGCGATGGCCGTGACGTCGCTCATGGGGCGAGGTTACGCTGCCGCCGTCCCCGCCGCCAGAGAGGTCGCGCCGGATTTCACCGCCTGATCACGGGATGGATCGTGCGAGCCTGCCAGCCGGCGCGCTCGAGCTCCGGCGTCAGATGCTCCTCCCGCGGCCAGCCGACGCAGAGATAGCCGACGAACGACCACGTCCGTGGAACCTCGAGCGTCTCGGCGAGGCCCGCTGGGTCGAGGATCGACACCCAGCCGACGCCGAGGCCGTAGGCCCGCGCGGCGAGCCAGAAGGTGTGCACCGCGCAGACCGCCGAATAGCGCCGCGTCTCGGGCATCGTGCGCGCGCCGAGGCCAAAACCCTGCTCGGTCGCGTCGTCGCAGAACACCGCCAGATGGACCGGCGCCTCGCCGAGGCCGGCGAGCTTCAGGGTGGCGTAGAGCTTCGCCCGCTCGCCCCGATGGGCGGTGAGCGCCTCGTGGTTGGCCGCCTCGAAATTGGCGCGGACCGCCTCGCGGCGGGCCTCGTCGTCGACCCGGACAAACCGCGCCGGCTGGCAGTTGCCGACCGAAGGCGCGAAGGCGGTCAAGCGGAGAAGGAGTTCGAGCGTCGGCTCGGGAACCGCGCCGGGCCGAAAACGGCGCACGTCGCGCCGCCAGGCGAGAAGCTCGGCGAACTCGTCGCGGAAGGCCGCGTCGAACCGGCGCTCCGCCACGGCCTCAAGAGCCTGATCCGCCATCCGATCCTCTGGCCAATTCGCGTTCATTCCGCATAACGCGCCGGCCGCGTCGTCGGCAAAAAGAAAATCGCTCCAAAGGCGCCGGCCTCCGATCAGCCAAGCGATTCTTCGAAATCAGGGGGCACGCCGAATAGAAGGCGACACACCGCGGTCGAGACGCACAAAGCGCGCGATACGGCGCAGAAAGAGGCGGAAAGGACAGAAAGGGGAGTGACCTTTGCGCACCCGCTGATAACCTTCGAGTCCTTCGTGTTTAATTTTTCAACACAAGGGACACGACGTTTGCACTAAGATCACAATATCATTCCAGTGGCTAGCGCGTCGGGCCGCCGGCTTTTCGCCACGCCGCCATGCCGCCTTCGATGTGCCGGGCGGAGGCGAGGCCCTTGTCCTGGGCGGCCTGCACCGCCATGGCGGAGCGCTCACCGAAGGCGCAGTAGAAGACGACCGTCTTGCCTGAGATGGCGAGCTCATGGATGAGACCGCCGTCGTCGATATTGTCCTGCAAGTCGGCGTAAGGCGCGTGCAGCGAATCGGGAATCGCGCCGGCCCGCTCGCGCTCGGCCTTTTCGCGAAGATCGATGAGCGCGACGTCCGGCCTGCCGACGAGATCCTTCGCCTCGTCCGCCGAATAGGCCCAGCCGCGTCGCGCCACCTCCTCCTGATGCAGGCCCTGATGCAGGTTGGCGGGGACGGCGACGTCCATCATCTTCGGATCGGGCAGGTGAAGGCTCGCCATCAGCGCGGCGTATTCCTCGGCGTCGCGCGCCTTGAGACGCGGGTTGAAGCGCCTCTCCTCGCTGATGGTGCTGACCGTGTCGCCCTTGTAGTCGTGCGCGGGAAAGACCAGCGTCTCGTCGGGCAGGCGCATGAGACGCTGCAGGCTCTCGTATTGAGAGCGCGAGTCGCCGTTCTGGAAGTCGGTGCGGCCGGTGCCGCGGATCAGCAGCGTGTCGCCGGTGAAGATCCGGTCGCCGAGCATGAAGCAATAGGAATCGTCGGTGTGGCCCGGCGTGTAGAGCGCCTCGAGGCTCAAGCCCTCGACCGTCAGCCGATCCCCTTCGGTGACCCGCATCGACACGACGTCGACCTTGCTCTGCTCGCCCATCACCGTCACGCAGCGCGTGCGGTCGCGCAGCGCGCCCAAGCCGGTGAGGTGGTCGGCGTGCAGATGCGTGTCGACCGCCTTGACGAGCCGGACGTCGAGCTCCTCCATGAGCTTGAGATAGCGCTCGACCTTGTCGAGCACGGGATCGATGATGAGGGCCTCCCCACCGCGGCGGCCGGCCAGGAGGTAGCTGTAGGTGCTCGAGACCGAATCGAACAACTGGCGGAAGATCATTCGCCCGCCTCCTCGTTCGCCCTTGGGGCGTCAGAGGCCAAACCAACGCGCGCGCCGGACGGTTCCGAAAGCCTCTTTGTCCGCACGCAAGGCCGGGCTCGGCTCATGATAGGTTCCCGTCGGCTTCGGCCCGGAAAAGAAGTCGACGTCGACTCGACCGACCCGATCGCCGCCAAACTCAATGTAGCAGGTTCCGGCGCCGCTGTAGAGTGCCGCCTCGCCCTCGCCGCGGATGCGGGCGATGAGAGCGGAGGCGACGGACTTGGCGGCGGCTTCGGCGAAAACGCCGGCTTTCGGCGCGCCTGTGTTCGCGATGTCGCCGATCGCGTAGACATTGGCGAATTTCGTCTCGAGCGTTCGCGGATTGACCGGGATCCAGCGGTTCTCGGTCATGCCGCTGGCTTCGACGACGGCGGGAGCGCCGTGCTTCGGAACGCCGAGAAAAAGATCGTAAGGCAGCTCCTCGCCGCTATCGAGGCTGGCGACTCGGCGCTCGCCGTCCACGGCAGCGATGCGGCGGTTGGGGAGGAACTTGACGCCGCGTTCGGCGAACGCGGCGATCAGCGCTTTCGAGGTGTCCGGCGACGGCGGGACCGGGCTCGGCAAAGGCGAGACCATCGTGATCTCGCATGCCCCCCGAACGCCCTTGCTCGTCAGGAAATCGTGCAGCAGGAGCGCGCATTCGCTGGGCGCGGGCGGACATTTGTACGGCGCGCCGCAGACCCCGACGAGCGCATGCCCTTTCGAGAATGTTGGCAGGATCTCCCGAAGGCGGGATGCGCCGGCGACGGAGTAGAACTCATTTTCCTTTGCGAGCCCCGGCGTCGCTCCGATGTCGTAGTCGGCGCCAAGCGCGACAACGAGGTATTCGCAGTCGTGAACGCCGGCGTCCGTCGTCACCCGCCGCGCTGTCGGGTCGATCGCCACGATCGTTTCGTGCCGAAGCCGTACGCCGGGCTTGACGAAATTCGCGTAAGGCAGCCGCACGGCGTCGAGCGTCGCGCGGCCGAACATCACCTCGAGCTTCGAGTAGCCGAGGACGAAGGAAGCCTCCCGCTCGATCACGATTACATCGGCTTTTTCCCCGAGTCGCTCCGACAGGATCGTGCTCAGCTCCAGGCCGCCGAAACCGGCGCCCAGCACCAAGATCCGGGCGCTCATCTTCTCCTCCCCGGCTTTCTCTTACGCGGGTTTGTCTCTCAGCGCGTCGGTTGTTTGACGTACCGCATGTAGGGCTTCGGCGACCTCCATCCGGCCGGAAACAGTTTCTTGGCCTCCTCGTCGGTGACCGAGCCGGAGATGATGACGTCCTCGCCCTGCTTCCAGTTCACGGGCGTGGAGACCTTGTGTTTGGCGGTGAGCTGGAGCGAATCGATGACCCGCAGGATCTCGTCGAAATTCCGGCCCGTGCTCATCGGATAAGACAGCGTCATCTTGATCTTCTTGTCTGGTCCGATGACGAAGACCGTGCGCACCGTCTGGTTCAGCGCGGGCGTGCGGCCCTCGAATGTGCCGGGCTCCTCTGCGGGCAACATCTCGTAGAGCTTGGACACCTTGAGGTCGCTGTCGGCGATGATCGGATAATTGACCTTCGCGCCCTGCGTCTCCTCGATGTCGGGGAGCCAGCGCGAATGGCTGTCGACCGGATCGACGCTGAGCCCGATCAGCTTGGCGTGGCGCTTCGTGAAGTCGGGCTCGATCTTCGCCATATAGCCGAGCTCGGTCGTGCAAACGGGGGTGAAGTCCTTCGGGTGGGAGAACAGGATCGCCCAGCCGTCGCCGATCCACTTGTGAAAGTCGATCGGACCCTGCGTCGTCTGAGCGGTGAAATTGGGCGCGGTGTCATTGATGCGAAGCGCCATCGAGACCTCCATGGGATAGTTTCCGCCGCGGCGGAATGTGCATGCCGACAATCTAGTCCTCCGCGACGGAAATTTCAAAGCCCGATGTCGCCGGAATTCGCGGCGCCGGTCCGCGGGGCCTCACTCGATCGGCGTGACCGAGTCGGGGCCGACGGCGGTGAGCGCGCCTGTGTGGATGTCGAACAGATAGCCCTGCAGCACGAGTCGTCCGGCCGCGGCCGGCTCGGCGATCCAGGGGAAGGTCAGAAGGTTCGCCAGCGAGACGCGCACGAGTTCCGCTTCGATGCGGCCGAGCCGCCCCTCTGGCGCCTCGCCCGCCGCGGCGAGCGCCGGCTTGCCGATCTCGACCCAGGAGGCGATGAAGTCGCGCGCTTGCGGCGGCGGCCCATAAGCCATCGCCCGCGCGCCGCCGCATTGGCCGTGGCCGAGCACGACGAGCCGGGAGACCTTCAAGACACTCACGCCGAACTCGAGCGCTGCGCTCGTCCCATGATATCGGACGTCGGGCTCATAGGGCGGCACGAGGGCGGCGACGTTGCGCACGACGAACAGTTCGCCCGGAACCGCGCCGAACACCGTCTGAGGGTCGACGCGCGAATCGGAGCAGGCGATCACCAGCGACTCTGGGCTCTGGCCCCAATTCGCCAAGGCCTCGTAGCGCGCCCGCTCGCCCGGCCAGGTTTCCGCGCGAAATCTCCGGTAGCCTTCGATGAGCGGATCCATGGGCTAGCCTCGCGCGCGGGTCATGAAAATTGGTGCACTGCGATAAGACGGCGTCGCGCATATGGCAATACGAACGAAGGTCGAGCGAATGCGGCGGTTGGCGTTTGCCACGTCACCCTCGATAATCGGGCCGTAGAAGAAGTCGCTACTCGGCGCACCGCCGAGAATCGGAGGGGCCGACATGGCGCCAGCGCCGGCGCTGACCAGGGAAACGCTCGCGCAGTTGGGCGCCGAGCGTCTCGCCGAGCTCGCGCTCGACGAGGCCGCACGCAACCGCCCCTTCAAGAAGCTCGTCCTTGCCGCGCTCGCGGCGGCGCGGGGGCCCGGCGCAGTCGCCTCGATCGTCGACAAGCGCCTTGCCGGCCTCGAGAAGGCGCGCGCGTCCATCAGCCGGGGCCGCGCGAAGAGCTTCTCCGAGGACCTGTGGGCGACCCTGAAAATCATAACCGGCGATCTCGCGACCGCCGACTCCGACGCGGCCGCCGCCGGTCTGATGCGGTTTCTGGCGACCGCCGACCGCACGTTGGACCGGGGAGAGGGAGGCGCGGCGGCGCAGGTCTATCAAGCCGCCGCCGAAGCGCTCCCGGCGCTCGTCGGCAGGCTCTCCGCGGACGAGAGCGCGCCGCTTGCGGACCAGCTTTACGCGCTGGCGGCCGACAGCCGGCGTGGCATGGTCCTGCCGACGCTGGCGAAAATCCTCGCCGCGTCGCCCCCCGAGGTCGTCGACGCCCTCGACGCACGCCTCGTTGAGGCAATGCGCGCGCTCGGCCCGTTCGAGAAGGACGACTGGAGCAGGCGCGCCCGGGCGCGTCGCCTGGTCGAGCTGAGACAGCGCATCGCCGACGCGCGCGCCGACGTCGACGCCTTCATCGCACTGGAAACCGACTTGCCGGGACATTCTCCCGACGCGGCGGAGATCGCGGAGCGGCTCATCGACGCCGGGCGCGCCCAAGACGCGCTCGAGTGGCTGCGCCGGCCGGCGAAGGCCGCGATCAAGCTCGTCACGATGGCCGATCTTCGCGTCGGACTCCCGCCCCGCGATCCGGCGGCCGACCGGCGCGGGCGCCTGGAGATCCGGGCGCTCGAAGCGCTTGGGGAGCGCGCGCAGGCCCGGGCGCTGCGCTGGAAGCTGTTCGAGGAGACGCTCGACGCCGCAATGTTGCGCGAGCACCTCGCGCATCTGCCTGATTTCGAGGACGTCGAAGCGCTCGATGCGGCCTTCGCCCATGCGCTCGCCTCGCCCCTTATCTACGCTGCGCTGCGCTTTCTCATCCAATGGCCGCGGCTCGACCTCGCCGAACGCCTCGTGGTCGCGCGGCGCGCGCAATGGGACGGCCGCCGCTACGAATCCCTGGCCCCGGCCGCCGAGACGCTCGAGCCCGGCCGTCCGCTGGCCGCCGTCATTCTCTACCGCGCGTTGATCAACGCGATTCTGGACGGAGGCCACACTCCGGCCTATCGGCACGCCGCCCGCTACTACGCCGAATTGGAAAGTCTCGCCGAGAGGGAGAATCCGGGTTGGCCGATCGATTCGGCGCAAACCTACCGCGCCGAGCTGCGTTTCCGGCACGGCCGCAAGTTCGGCTTCTGGAGCCTAGTCACGTCCGCCAGCGGCAAATAGCCGGCCCGCGCGCCGCCGAGCTTGTGGCGCGACCCGGCCGGCAAGTCTCGGCGCGGAATCTCCGCTTCGTTGAGCGGATGCATCGCGTCGCGCCGTTCGCAAATGCAGCGTCGAGGCTCATGGGTTCGCCCGAGTGGGCCCGCAATCGACAGTCCGAGCCTGCAACCGCACGAGTAGAGTACTTTGTTTTATCTATGAGATATCCATAATTACAATAGATCTTATAAATGCTATTTTAGTCGTGCAATTCTTGTCTTTCGGCCTTCGCACGAATACAGAGGAGCCGCCCAAGCGCAAGGCTGGGCGCCTTTCGAGAGGGCCGCGGCCCGTGTGCACGACGATGACGCGTTCAGTCGAGGACGTCGGGGAGATTGAGCGGCTCGGCCTGGCGGCGGACGATCGGCCGCCTGCCGTACCGCCCGACGGCTCGACGAGGTCGACCGAGGCGGCCTTCGCGGAGGCGAAGTGATGCGCCGAGGCGTGGGAGCGGCGCCGCAAACAAAGCATTCCGCCGGCGCCGACTACGGTCGGGGAACCGTGCTCGCACTTGCGAGCACGGCGCTTCTTTCCGTCCAGGCGCCGTTTTCCGCGCTCGCGGCGAGGAGCCCTGAGCGCCGTCGACTTCCTGGGGCTTACCCAATCCGCGCTGCTGATATCCGTGCCCGTCCTGGTCATGCGGCCGGACAGGCTGCGCGCCTTCGCCGCCATCCTCCTCGACGTCCGCTATTGGCCGAAGCTCGCAATCGTGTTCTGCGTCGGGGTCATCGGGCTGACCCTGTACGAGATCGGCCTGAGCAGCGCTCATCCGATCATCACCGCGGCCATATTGAACCTGACTCCGTTTTGGGCCGCCCTGGTGGCGTTCCTCGTGACGAAGCGATCGATCTCGGCCCCGCCGATCCTGTTCTTCGGCAGCTTCCTTGCGGCGTTTTGCGGCGCCATGGCGATCGCCTGGAGCCAGATCGACGTCGAGCGCAATGTTCTCCTGCACGACGTGCTCGAAATCGCGCTGCACAGCAGATGGATCTACGCCGTTCCGACACCGATCTTCTTCGCCCTGAGCGGGACGTTGGTCTTCAAATGGTTTTCTGAGTTCGACGAACAGGCCGCCATCGCCGCCAATTTCGTCGTATCGTCGCTCGTTCTGATCCCCGTCGCGGTGGTGATGTCGGGTTTCGGCCGGCAATCCCACCTGACCGAGCAGTCGACCGTCGCTATCTTGCTGTTGCTCGCGGGAACTCTGGCCAACGCGGCGGCCGGGCGCGTCCTTTATCAAAAGGCCCTGACGGCGACGCAGAACGACAACGGCTACGTGACGATGTTTTTCCTGTTGATGCCGGCGATCTCCGCGGTCATCTCCTTCCCGCTGTCGCGGTGGATCGCAGATTTGCGATTCATATCCGGACCTGGGTTCTTCTTCGGCATGGCTCTGGTGACGATCCCGCTCCTCCTGATGTCGCTGATCGTGGGGGTGGGAACGACCGTTTCCGAGCCGTCGGTTCCGCCGCGCGCCGGTCCGGCGCTGTCGGATTAGCGGCGGGCAGTCGACGCGCGGGCGATCGATCCTCGATCGCCGCCATACGCCCTTGGCGTCGCCAAGCCGCCGCGAGGCTCTCGCGCGGCGGTTCACTGACCGCCTTGCTGCACCTTCTTCACATAGGCGTCGACCGCGTCGACGACCTTGGCGTCCGGATTGGCTTTGCAATAGACGATGACTTCGTGGATGCCCTGCTTGGCGCGCTCGATGTTGATCGAGTGTCGCTTCATGTGGCCGTTCCACCAGCCGCTGTACCAGGCGCCGAGGAAGTCGGCGTCCTCCTGGAACGTATTGGCGAGCTGAGCGCAGGTCAGCGCCCGCACGTTGAGATAGCCTTTCGCGTCCGTGTAGGTCTTGAGCTCGACCTGGGCCTGGGACGCCGAAGCCGACGCGACCAGCATCGCCGTCGCGACGAGCGCGACACGCAAGTCGACCCGGGCGAGCGAAGCGGCGCCTGCGCCGCGGTCCGTATTGGAGGAGACCATTGAGATGGACGGCGACACGTCAGGTCTGCCCGCGATAGCCGACCCCATGGGTGAAGCGCCGTTCCGCATCGCGGCGCCAGCCGCAGGATCAGCGAGCCGGCTATTGCTCGTCGTTGACCTTGATGCCGAGCTCCTTGCGCATCTGCTTGATGTTGAAGTCCATCGCGGCGATGACCTTCTTGTCCGGGTGGGCCTTGCAATAGACGATGACGCGATGCTCGAGCTCCTTGGCGCGGTCGACCTTCAGCTTGCTGTAGTTCGCTAGGCCGTTGTACCAGCCGCTGTACCAGACGGTCATGAAGTCGGCGTCTTCCTGGAAAGTGTTGGCGAGTTGCGCGCAGGTCAGCTTCTGAATGTCGAGATCGCCGTTGGCGTCGGCATAGGTTTTCAATTCGACTTGCGCCTGCGCCGCGCCGGCGCAGAGCATCGTCGCCGCGAAAAGCGGCATCGCGAATTTCATCGTTGAACTCGAGTTGTGGACGACCCTGCCCCTTCGCCGGCCGCCGAACTGCGACCGACGCTCCGCGTGCTTGCCGTTATAGACGGACGCCTGTTCACGCAAGCCCCACCCCGAAGCCATCCTGCGCAATCGGATTCTTACGGCGCAAGCGCGACGAGGGGGGAACGCGCCGTGCGTGTTGGACGAGAGGCGCTTCCCGCGCAACTGCACTCTCGCGCAGAGTGGTTTGCGGCCTTCGCCGCGAGGGGCTATGAAAGGTCAGCAAGAAACCACGGAGGAAAGCGCGCATGGATTCCGAATCTCGCACCGTGCCGATCCCTCGCCCGCCGGGCCACATGCTGGTCGGCAACCTGCTCGACGTCGACGCCGCGCATCCGATCGAAAGTGCGATGGAGCTGGCCCGTAAATACGGCCCGATCTACGAGCTCGCGGCTCCCGGCTTATCGCGCGTCATCGTGTCGAGCGCCGAGCTGGTCGACGAGCTCTGCGACGAATCGCGCTTCGACAAGAAGATCGCCGGCGGGTTGAGCGCGGTCGCCAAAGGTCCCGCCGGGCGCGGGCTGTTCACCTCGGAAACGGACGATCCGAACTGGCGCAAGGCGCACAATGTGCTTCTGCCTGCCTTCAGCATGGACGCGATGCGCGGCTACTTCCCGCGCATGCTCGATGTCGCGGTGCAGCTCATGCAGAAATGGGAACGGCTGAACCCCGACGACACGGTGGACGTGCCGGCCGACATGACCCGACTCACGCTTGATACGATCGCGCTCTGCGGCTTCGATTACCGTTTCAACTCCTTCTATCGCGACACGCCCCATCCCTTCGTCGTCGCAATGCTGGGCGCACTCGCGGCGGCGCAGGCGCAAACGAGGCAACTGCCTATCCAGAAGAAGCTGCACCCCGGGCGTGAGCGGAAAGTAAAAGCCGACCAGGCGCTCATGACCGAGACCGTGCGGGGCATCATCGACGAGCGGCGCAGGTCCGGCGCGCTCGGGACCGTCAACGACCTGCTCGACCGGATGCTGACCGGCGTCGACCGGCAGTCGGGCGAGAAGCTCGAGGAAGAAAACATCATCGCACAGTGCATCACCTTTCTGATCGCCGGTCACGAGACGACCAGCGGCCTCCTGTCCTTCGCGCTTTACGAGCTCATGAAGAATCACGAAGCGCTGGCGCGGGGCTATGAAGAAGTGGACCGGGTCCTCGGCGCCGATCTCGGCGCCTTGCCGACCTACGCCCAGACCCATCAATTGCCGTATGTCAGCCAGATCCTCGACGAGACGCTTCGGCTGTGGCCAACCGCGCCCGCTTTCACGCGCAAGCCATACGAGGACGTCGTCCTCGGCGGCAAGTACCGGATCGTGCGCGACAGCGCCGTCGTCGTGCTCATCCCGATGCTCCACCGCGAGAGGAAGGTCTGGGGCGATGACCCCGAGTCCTTCGACCCGAACCGCTTCAACCCCGAGAACCGGGCCAAGATCCCGCCCAACGCGTACAAGCCCTTTGGCTCGGGACAGCGCGCCTGCATCGGCCGGCAGTTCGCCCTGCAGGAGGCCGTGCTCGTGCTCGGCATGCTGCTGCAGCGGTTCGAGTTCGTCGACTTCGCCGACTACAAGCTCGAGACGAAGCAGACGCTGACGATCAAGCCGGCCAACTTCAAGATCCGGGTCAGGCTGCGTGCCGGCCGTACGGCGACCGCGCCGCTCGCGGCGCCCCGCCTGGCCGCCGCGCCCGCCTATCGGCCCGAACGCGCAGCGCCTGCGGCGCAGGCCCCCGGCGCGGGCGCAGGGCAGACGCCGCTTCTGGTACTGTTCGGTTCAAATCTGGGGACAGCGGAAGGGCTGGCGCATGGCGTCGCCGACGACGCCAGGAGGCGCGGCTTTATCGCCACGGTCGGGCCGCTCGACGAGCATGTCGGCGCGCTGCCCAAGGACGGCGCTGTGATCGTCGTCACCGCCTCCTATAACGGCCAGCCGCCCGACAACGCCGCGAAATTCTGCCAGTGGCTGCGCGATCCGTCGCTGCCCGCCGATGCATTCGCCGGCGTCGAGTACGGCGTCTTCGGCTGCGGCAATCGCGACTGGGCGGCGACCTATCAGGCGATCCCGACGCTGATCGACGCCGAACTCGAGAAGCATGGCGCGAAGCGGGCGTATGGGCGCGGCGAGGGCGACGCGCGAGGCGATTTCGACCGCGACTACCGCGCCTGGTACGGGGGCCTGTTTCCGTCCCTGGCCGAGGCGCTTCGCCTGCCGGAAGCCGTGGCGGAAACGCAGCCGGCCGGACCTCGCATATCGGTGAGCTTCATCAACAAGCTGGCCGCAAGCCCGATCGTCCGCTCTTATAGCGCCGTCGCAATGACGGTCCGCGAGAACCGCGAGCTGCAACGCCGTGACTGCGAGCGGCCCTCCGAGCGCTCGACGCGGCACCTGGAGATCGCCCTTCCGGCCGGTCTCTCATATTGCGCCGGGGACCACCTCGGGGTGATTCCGCGCAACGGGCTCGGTCAGATCCGCCGGGTGCTGCAGCGCTTCAAGCTCGACCCCAGCCTGTATGTGACCATCACGCCGCACGGCAATTCCGACACGCACCTGCCGGTCAACGAGCCGGTTCCGCTGCTCGGCGTCCTGGCCAACCGGATCGAGCTGCAGGACATAGCCACCCGGGCGCAGCTGGCGGCCCTCGCCGCGCACGCGTCGGACGACGGAGAGCGGCGCAGGCTCAACACGCTCGCAGGCTACGACGAGGAGGCCCAGGCGCGCTACCACAAGGAGGTTTTTGCGCCGCGCAAGTCGGTGCTCGATCTGCTCGACGATTGCCCGTCCTGCGCGCCGCCGTTCGAAGCCTTCCTCGATCTCATGGCGCCGCTCAGGCCGCGCTACTACTCGATCTCCTCCTCGGCGCTCGCGAGCGCGGAGACGTGCAGCATCACGGTGGGCATTTTGGACGCGCCGGCGCTGAGCGGCCGCGGCGCGTTCCGGGGCGTCTGCTCGAGCTACCTCGCCGCGGAGACGGCCGGCGCGACTCTCTACGGCTTCGTCCGCAAGCCGACCATTCCGTTCCATCCGACGGAGAACCCGCACGCGCCGATGATCATGATCGGCCCCGGAACCGGAGTCGCGCCGTTCCGCGGCTTTCTGCAGGAACGCGCGGCGCTCAAGAAACAGGGCGTGCCGGTCGGTCCGTCGCTGCTCTTCTTCGGCTGCCGCGACCCGCTGCAGGACTTCCTCTACGAGGACGAGCTCAGCGGTTTCGAGGCGGCGGGCGTGACGAAGCTCGTCTGCGCCTTCTCGCGCGAGCCGGGAAAGCCGAAGACCTACGTGCAGCAGGCGATCGCGGAGCATGGCGAGGCCGTGTGGGGTCTCTTGCAGGAGGAGGGGGTCGTGTTCGTCTGCGGCGAGGCCTCGTACATGGCCCCGGAGGTCAGGCAGGCGTTCGTCGATCTCTTCATGAAACGCACCGGCGCCGCGGCGGCCGACGGCAAGGCCTGGCTCGCGGGACTGGTGGCGGGCCATCGCTATCTCGAGGACATCTGGGCGTCCGCGGCGGCGCCGGTGACGCGCCCGATGTGATTTGACGATCGGCGGACGGGCCGGCGGCGCGAAGCGCGACAGCGCCGCGCGCGTCACCATGCGCAGCGGCTGCGCGAGGCTATCGGCAGGGCGGCGTCCCAGGCCTGCCGCAGCCTCGCTGCTGCGCCGCTTGCATCGCCCTCTGCTGGGCGGCCTGCATCGCCCGCTGTTGCGCCGCCTGCTGCGCCTGCTGCTGGGCCGCCTGCTGCGCCCTCTGCTGGGCGGCCTGCATGGCCCTTTGCTGGGCGGCCTGCTGCGCCTGCTGCTGGGCCGCCTGCTGCGCCCTCTGCTGGGCGGCCTGCATCGCCCTTTGCTGGGCGGCCTGCTGGGCGGCCTGCATCGCCCTTTGCTGGGCGGCTTGCTGCGCAGCCTGCATCGCCCGCTGTTGGGCGGCTTGCTGCGCCCGCTGCTGCTGCTGGAGCTGCAATTGCCGCTGTTGCGGCTGGATCTGCTGCTGCCGCTGCTGTTCTCGGAACTGCCGCGCCCGCTGTTGCTCGAGCTGCTGTGCGCGCTGCTGCTGTTGGAGCTGCTGCGCTCGCTGCTGCTCCTGAAGCTGCTGCGCCCGCTGCTGCTCTTGCGCCCGCTGCTGCTCGACCTGCTGCGCTCGCTGCTGCTCCTGAAGCTGCTGCGCCCGCTGTTGCTCTTGCGCCCGCTGCTGCTCGACCTGCTGCGCTCGCTGTTGCTCTTGCGCCCGCTGCTGCTCGACCTGCTGCGCTCGCTGCTGCTCTTGAAGCTGCTGCGTCCGCTGTTGCTCTTGCGCCCGCTGCTGCTCGGGCTGCTGCGCTCGCTGCTGCTCTTGAAGCTGCTGCGTCCGCTGTTGCTCTTGCG
>DASRSL010000047.1:0-6745 GCA_035656495.1 Roseiarcus sp. | reverse complement strand
GACGTCGAACGTGACAGTGATCGTCGAGGAGCCGTCATTGGAACTCGCGGAGGACATGTAGGTCATGCCCTCGACGCCGTTGATCTGTTGTTCGAGCGGCGTTGTAACTGTGTCGGCGACGACCTGGGCGCTGGCGCCGGGATAATTGGCGCTCACCACCACCTGGGGCGGAGTGATGTTGGGAAACTGCGAAACCGGGAGAAGGAAGTAACAAATCGCTCCGGCGAGCACCATCACCATGGCGATCGCCGAAGCGAAAATGGGACGCTGAATGAAGAAATTCACCATGGGCAGTGCGATCCGCAGGAAGATTTGGCAACCTTAGCGGCTGCTTCCGCCTGCGTCGACCGCATCGCGCCCGACTCGAACCCGCGAGAGGGCAAATTCCCACTGACCGCTAACGGTGGATAGGGCTTGGCGTTCCCCACAAACTTTACGGTCGGTTGCGCCGGCGCCCGACCCGACTGGAGGCGTCGAGAGACGGAACACAGCATCTCGTGAAAGTCGTCCATCTCGACGCGGTCAGCGCGCATCAGCGCTCCCGTCAGCGGATCGGCGAGGAGTTCGCTGATCGTGAATTCCGCACAACCCGAGCTCCGGAAATTGATATTTCCGTTCGTGATTGACAAATTGTCGTGCGTTGCGTGCATGGGCTCGATTCCTTATTTCCGGCCGCCCGCGCAAGGGAAGCGTCGGCAACCGCCGACCGCAGCATCAGGCCTGCGGGTCGATTGACACTCGAAGTATGAGGTGTTACCGGTAAGTGCCATCCGGGTTGATACAGATCGGTAACATCGAAGTCAATAGCCGGTGACTACGAATTTCAGGAGAAACTCGGGTGAGTGAGGGATGCGTCTCGAGTAGGCCTCGCCCGCGCGATCGGATTGCCGGCGCCGCCAGGGACTTGTTCCATAAACACGGAATCCGAGGCATTGGCGTCGATGCGATCGCCGAGGCGGCCGGCACCAACAAGATGACGCTCTACCGTCACTTCGGCTCGAAGGACGATCTGATCATTCAATGTCTGCGCGACGTGGCGCTCGAAGCCGAAGCTTGGTGGGCCGAAATCGAGTCGGAACACCCTGGCGACCCGTTGGCGCAACTGCACGCCTGGGTCCGAGGCGGCGCCGAATTTGTATTCGATGACGAGCGGGGCTGCGACCTCGCGAACGCGGCGGTTGAACTGGCCGAAACCAACCATCCCGCACGGCGAGTGATCGAAGAGATCAAGACCGAACACCGCAACCGTCTCGCGAAACTATGCGCGAAAGTTGGGATCGCGCAAGCCGATCTTCTCGCCGATACTTTGTCGTTGTTGCTCGAGGGTGCCCGCGTCAGCCGCCAGAGCGTGGGCGTCGAAGGACCGAGCGCAAAGTTCGTGCGCATGTGCGAGGCCGTCATCGCATCATTCCAAAATCCAAATCTCTGCGCGTTCTGAGGCGAAGGGGCTGATCGCATGGCGGAACCGCCGGCCGTGGCATGAATGACCGGACGCGGTTGGCCGTCGATATCGGCGGCACCTTCACGGATCTCGCTCTCGAACATCCTGGCGGCCTCGCAACGACCAAGGTTCTGACGACGTCCGGCGCGCCGGAAGAGGGCGTGATGAACGGCGTGCGGATCATCCTCGCCGAGGCCGGCCTTGAGCCATCCGACATTCGGCTCGTCATTCACGGCACGACTCTGGCGACCAACGCGATCATCGAGCGCACGGGCGCTCGGACGGCTTTCGTCACCACCGAAGGCTATCGCGACGTGCTCGCGTTGCGCAACGAGAGCCGCTACGACCAGTACGATCTCAACATCGCCCTGCCCGAGCCGCTGGTTCCCAGGCATTTGCGCTTGACCGTGCCGGAGCGGCTCGACCATCAGGGGCGCGTGCTGCTGCCGCTCGATGAAGCGGCGGTGCGCGCCCTGGCGCTCTCTCTCGAGCGCCAGGAAGTCGAAAGCATCGCCGTCGGCTTCCTGCATGGCTTCGTCGATCCTAAGCACGAGCGCCGGACGGCGGAGATCCTGGCGGAGCGATTGCCCGGCGTCCCGATCTCTCTGGCCAGCGAGGTCTCGCCCGAGATGCGGGAATGGGAGCGCTTCTCGACGACGGTCGCCAACGCCTACGTGCAGCCGCTGATGGCGCGCTATCTGCGCGGGCTCGAGCAGGATCTGCGCGGAACCGGAATCGCAGCGCCGATCCTGATGATGCTTTCGGGCGGCAATCTCACGACGATCGACACCGCCTGCCGCTTTCCGATCCGCCTGGTCGAGAGCGGCCCTGCCGGCGGCGCTATCTTCTCGGCGAGCGTCGCTCGCGAAAGCGGGCTCGAACGGGTGCTTTCGTTCGACATGGGCGGAACCACGGCCAAGGTCTGCCTGATCGACGACTTTGCGCCCCAGGCCTCCCGCAGCTTCGAGGTGGCTCGGGTCGGCCGCTTCAAAAAGGGCTCGGGCCTGCCGCTGCGGATTCCCGTCATCGATATGGTCGAGATCGGCGCCGGCGGCGGCAGTATCGCTGGTCTGGACGCGCTCGGGCGGATCGCCGTCGGGCCGGAAAGCGCGGGCGCCGATCCGGGACCCGCGAGCTACCGCAGGGGCGGCGCACGGCCCGCGGTCACCGACGCGAATTTGCTGCTCGGGCGCTACGATCCCGAACGCTTCGCGGGCGGCAGCCTCGAGCTCGACCTCGGCGCCGCGGAGGCGGCCGTCGTCGATGCGATCGGCCGACCGCTCGGCCTGGAGACGGGCATGGCGGCCCTCGGCGTGATCGAAATGGTCGACGAGAACATGGCCAACGCCGCGCGCGTCCACGCCGTCGAATCCGGCAAGACGTGCGAGGGGCGCACCCTGATCGCGTTCGGCGGCGGCGGCCCGGTCCACGGCGCGCGCATCGCCGAAAAGATCGGCGTCGCCCGGGTGCTCGTGCCCTCGGGCGCCGGGGTCGGCAGCGCGATCGGATTCCTTCGCGCTCCGGTCGGCTACGAAGTCGTGCGCAGCCTCTATCAGCGGCTCGGCAGTCTGGACCTGGACGCGATCAACGCGTTGCTCGCGGCAATGGCCGAGGAGGCGGCCTCGGTCGTGGCTCGCGGCAGTTTCGGCGCGGAAACGGAAGAACGACGGCTGGCCTACATGCGCTATGTCGGCCAGGGCCACGAGATCGCCGTGCCGCTGCCCGTGAGACCGCTCACGTCGGACGACGCGGCGGCGATCCGCGCCGCCTACGACGCCGAATACACCAGGTTCTACGATCGCCCGGTGCCGGGCTCGGAAGTCGAGGTGATGAGTTTCGCCGTCACGTTGGCAACCTTGCCGCCGCCCCAGCCGCGGCGACGATCCGAACCGTCCGCCTGGCGCGCCGAACGCGCCTATACCCGCAAGGTGCGCGACACGGCGACCGGCGCGGTCGCGGACTGGGCGATCTACGACCGTGCGAGCCTCGGCCCGGGCGCCAGCTTCGACGGCCCGGCAATCATCGCCGAAGCCGAGACATCCACCCTCCTCGGCGCCGGCTGGCGGGGCCGCGTCACGGCGGAGGGCCACATCGAACTGATCCGATCGGATGAAGATTTGGCCGCACTCGCCGAGCGCGACTTTGCCGGGTCAGCGGAAGCGAAACCGACGCGGTCGGCGACCGCGTCTACCCAGCTCGCCGCCATCCAGCGGCAGATCATGTGGAACCGCCTGATCGCCGTCGTCGAGGAGCAGGCGCAGACAATGATCCGCACCGCCTTCTCCACCACCGTGCGCGAGGCAGGCGATCTCTCCGCCGGCATCTTCGACCTCCGCGGCCGGATGCTCGCCCAAGCCGTCACCGGCACGCCGGGCCACGTCAATTCCATGATGGAGAGCGTCGGTCATTTCCTCGCGAAATTCCCGGTGGAGACGATGCGCGAGGGCGACCACTTCATCACCAACGATCCCTGGCTCGGCACCGGCCATCTGCACGACCTGACGGTCGTGAGCCCTGCATTCCGCCGGGGCCGGATCGTCGGTCTGTTCGCCAACACCGCGCATGTCATCGACATCGGCGGGCTCGGAATGGGCCCGGAGGGGCGCTCGGTGTTCGAGGAAGGCCTCTATATCCCGATCGTCAGATGCTTCGAGGCGGGACGGGCGAACGAGACGTTCTTCGATTTCATTCGCTCAGGCTCGCGGCTGCCGGTCGAACTCGAGGGCGACGTCTATTCCCTCTGCGCCTGCAACGACGCGGGCGCGCGCCAGCTCGTCCGGCTGATGGACGAGTTCGCGATGGAGAGCCTCGAGGAGCTCGCCGAGTTCATTTTCGACAGCAGCTTGCGCGCTACGCTCGCTGAGATAGCAAAACTGCCGAAGGGCGTCTGGCGTTCGCAGATCCGCTCCGACGGCTACGAGGCGCCGGTGACGCTCGAGGCGGCGATGACGATCGGCGAAGAGGCGATCGAGGTCGACTTCGCCGGCACGTCGGGGCTGTCCTCGCGCGGGATCAACGTGCCCGCAGCCTATTGCCGCGCCTATGCCGCGTTCGGCGTCAAGGTCGTGGTCGCGCCGGAGATTCCGAACAATTGGGCGAGCCTGACGCCTTTCCGGTTCGCGATCCCGGAGGGCTCCATTCTGAACGCGCCGCGTCCCTATCCGGTCTCGGTCCGCCACGTGATCGGGCAGTTGCTGCCCGACCTGATGATGGGCTGCCTGCATCAGGCCGTGCCGGACCGGGTGGCGGCGGAGGGCTCCTCGTGTCTCTGGAACCCGCCGTTGCGCGGCGGCGGCGCGGTGTCGGGTCAGGCGACCGGCAATCGCCGCGTGCTGCCGGATTTCGAGGTGATCACCTTCAACTCCGGCGGGACCGGCGCGCGGCCCGGGCGCGACGGGCTCGACGCCACCGCGTTCCCCTCCGGGGTCAGGACGATGCCGGTCGAAGCGACGGAGAACTTCGCGCCGATCGTCATCTGGCGGAAGGAGCTGCGGCCGGATTCCGGCGGCCCGGGCCGCACCCGCGGCGGCCTCGGACAGGTGATGGAAATCGGCGGCGAGGACGATCTCGAATTCGCCTGCAACGCCATCTTCGACCGGATCGCCAATCCGCCGAAGGGGCGCGACGGCGGCCTGCCGGGCGCGGCCGGACGGGTCGAACTCAAATCCGGCGCGTCGCTGCGCACCAAGGGCTTCCAGGTCGTTCCCGACGGCGAGCGGCTCTCGCTGCACCTGCCGGGCGGCGGCGGCATGGGCGATCCCGCGAGGCGCGATCCGGCGCTGGTGGCGGCGGACGTGCGCGATGGCCTCGTATCCCCGGCTTCGGCCGAACGCGACTACCGCGTCTCGCTCCGGCCGGACGGCTCGGTCGACGACGCCGCGACCGCAAGGTTGCGGCGCCGAGGTTGAGGCTCGACTTGCGAGCCGGCTGGCGGGCGGCCCCCTTGTGCCGATTTCAGTCTTGCATGGAGCGACTTCAGCGGGTTAGGCGCCTTTTTCTGCAACTTTGTAACTTCGTCATCCTCGCGCTCGTCCAGCGGGAATCGCGCACGGTCAGCCGCGCGACAGTGTACCAGATATTGTGGGTTCGAGGCTTCCGAGCCCATACCTTTTTCGGGGCGCAGATTCAATCTTTTCAACCCGTTACGGCGCCATTTCCCGGCGAGCTGCCCTCAGCCTCTCGCGCCGTGCGAAGACGAGCGCCTGGCGCCAGATCTGCCGGGCGTCGGTGGCGTTGGCGATCCTCGGTCGAGCGCGACCACGGCACTGCCTCGCGCCGGACGGCGCGGTCGACGACGCCGCGACCCCGAGGCTCCGGCGGGCGCAACCGGCAGGCGACTTCCGAGGCGGCGTGCTTGCGGCTCGTCCCGATTTTCGATCGGTATCGATGCCGTCGCCGCATACCCGTAGATTTTCGCATTTCGTGCGATTTCAATGTTTTGCAACAAGGAAAATTTTCCCTCCGCTCGATTTCCGCCGCACGGCGCGGCGTGATGCAGGCCACGGGCCGCAAGAGCGACTACGGAGCGCGCGCACTCTCGGGTTCGCTGGAAGCTGATCTTTGCACATCGTTAGTTTGCATTTTTTGGAACGGAGAAGACGATAAAGAACGATAGCATGGATTCTCTTTGTCAGAAAGAGGAATGTTCAGCTTTCGCAAATACAAATAACATTAGTCATCTGTTCTGTTCGGCGGCGCTTCGCCGGGGCCGGCCACCGCCCTCCTCGGGCCCCCAATCGGCGTGCTACTGCGCAACAATCCATCGCGTCGGCGCCGGTCGCGGCGAAGAGCGAAAGGTAACGGCGATGATTTTTCCTCTGATGTCGCGATTGGGGGGCCTGTACCACATGGCGACGTCGAGGCGGTCTGTCATGCTGACCTCGTCATTGCTAGCGTAGTGATGGGTCTCGAGTATCCCAAACCACCGGTCGCGCCTATATCAGCCGCATCCCTTTCAGCGACGCGTGGCCCTGCCGGCCCACGATGATGTGGTCGTGGATCTTCACCCCGAGCGGAGCGGCGATCGAGATGATCTCGAGCGTCATCTTCACGTCCTGCGTGGACGGCGTCGGGTCGCCCGAGGGGTGATTATGCACCAGGACGATGGCGGTCGCGGCGAGTTCGAGCGCGCGCTTGACGACTTCGCGGGGATAGACGGGGGTGTGGTCGATCGTGCCGTGGCCCTGCGACTCGTCGGCGATGAGGCCGTTCTTCTTGTCGAGAAACAGAATTCGGAACTCCTCGCGATCCCCGAAGGCCATCGCAGTGCGACAATAGTCGATCACCTCGGACCAGGAACTCATC
>DASRSL010000046.1:0-3189 GCA_035656495.1 Roseiarcus sp. | reverse complement strand
CCCTCAAATCGCGTCGGAATTGATCTGGGCCGACGTCCCGAGCCGGGGGACGCCTTGCATCAAGGCGTAAGCGCCGACGATCGCGGCCGCGAAGCCCGACGCCGCGCCGACGCCCAGCGCCCAGTGCGGGCCGAGATTGTCCGCCACCCAGCCGACGATGGGGGCGCCGATCGGCGTCCCGCCGAGCGCGACGCCCACGCGAAGCGCCATCACCCGCCCGCGCATGGCCGGCTCGGTCGAGAGCTGCATGAGGCTGTTCGTCGTATTGAGGAAGGTGAGGGACGCGACGCCGATGACGACGAGGGCGCCGGCGAACAGCCAATAGCCCGGAGCGACCGCGGCGAGCGCGCAGCCGAGCCCGAACAGCCCGGCGCCGAACAGCGCCGCGCCGAACCGCGGCCTATCCCGGCCGGCGCCGAGCAGCGCGCCCGCCACCGTTCCAAGGGCCATGATCGACGACAGGAGACCATATCCACGAGCGCTGCTGTGAAAGACTCGGACCGCCATGGTGGAGATGAAGATGGGAAAATTCAGCCCGAAGGTTCCGATCAGGAACAGCATGACGAGGATCGCCATGAGGTCCGGGCGGGCCCACACATAGCGGAAGCCTCCGGCGAAGCTTCCTTTTGCGTGGCGCGCCCGCGCCCTAAGGTGAAGCTCGGAGGCGCGGAGCAAGGAAAGGGCGATCAGCACCGCGATAAACGAAACGCCGTTGATCAGAAAAGCCGCGCCGGCGCCGACCGCGGAAATGACCAGGCCGGAGACCGCCGGCCCGATCATCCGCGCGGCGTTGAACGAGGTCGAGTTGAGCGCGACCGCGTTCATCAGATCCGCGTCCCCGACCAGCTCGCCGACGAAGGTCTGCCGCACGGGAGCGTCGAACGCAGCGGCCGCGCCGAACAGAAAGGCGAAAAGATAAACGTGCCAGAGCCGGACGAGGCCGGTCACGGTGAGAATCCCCAGCGCCAGGGCGAGAGCGCCCATCGTCGCCTGCGTGGCGATCAGAAGCTTGCGCTGGTTGAAATGGTCGGCGGCGAAGCCCGTCAGGGGCAGCAGGAGAAGCTGCGGGCCGAACTGGAGCGCCATGGCCACGCCGACGGCCGAGGCGTCGTTGTGGGTGAGCTGGGTGAGCACGAGCCAATCCTGGGCCGTGCGCTCAACCCATGTGCCGACATTGGAGATGAACGCTCCGGCGACCCAGAGGCGATAATTGAAGCTCCTCAGCGAACGGAATGTGCGCGCGACGCTCATGCGCGCTCCAGCCGGGCGGCGCAAGGCAAGCGGCCGAACCGCGTTACTGAGGCAAATCCCCCGGTGCGCCCCCTTGCTGTCATGGCCGGGCGTGTCCAAGGACAAGCCCGACCATGACGGCTGGCCTGTTTGCCTGGGAATTTGCCCGAGTTTACAGCGAGCAGCCGCGTAAGTAGCTGGCGCCTCGGCGCCATGGGGTCACCACCTCCTAATACGTTCGACGCGGTCGGCCGGGCGATGAGCCAGCGGACAAGCCCGTCAGTCGTTGGCAAGCCGCTTCATGAGCTCGACGGCCGCGGCGAGCGTGTCTTGCTCCTGAGGCGAAAGACGCGCCTGAATGGTTCGGGTGAGCCAGTCCTGCCGCGCGGCGCGACTTTCCAGAATCCATTCCCTGCAGGCGTCCGTGATCGACAGGATCGTCTGCCGCCCGTCCTTCGGGTCCGGCGCGCCGCCGATGAAGCCCGCGCCCTCCAGCGCCGCCAGGACAGGACCGACCGATTGCGGCCGGATTCCCTCCGCGCGCGCGAGGGCCGAGGCCGTCGCCGGCCCCTCTCTCTCGAGGCGCAGCAGCACCGAGGCCTGCGTCGGCGTCAGGTCTCCCACGCGCCCCTGCTCGCGCAGCCGGCGCTTCAGTTTGCCGAGGAGGGCGCGAAGCTCTTGCGCCAAAGCCGAGGCGCGTGCGGGCTGCTGATCGTTCGGCTGACCGCTCATGCGAGCGTTATAGCAGATCGTAAGGTAACCTGTAAAGATATCTTTTCAGAATGGCTGAATGACTATAGCCGTAGGTGAGCGTAGAACGCGGCTTCGGGGGTTTATCATGGGAAGGAGCGGGGCCAAAGGTGACCAGCGCCAAGGATTGACAACCTGGGTTGTGGTTCTCCGGGAGACGCGCAGCCTGACGATCGAAAGTTCGCGACGACGGTCGTGCAATGCGACTCTGTTCAGAAGGCGGACCATTCGCCATCCGGCGCCTTGTCCCTGCTCCCGGAAGGGGGGCAGTGAAGGCTCACGCTCGTGAGGCAAACAAGTTGGACGAGCCGCGAATCGACACCCGGCGGCGAGCGCTGACATGCCACCGGCTTGCGGGTGGATCTAATCGAAGATGTGGCGAAGCCGGGTGAAAAGGAGAACAACAAAGTTCGACGCCGAGAGCTGCTTTCCTTTTTCACAGGATGACGCGGCGCCGCAACCGGGCGCCGGGCGGACCGGAGGCGCTTCGCTCTCCGGAACGGGGGGCAAGGCGCCCACGGGAATGCTCGCGGCTTCCGCCTTGGCGATGGCGCTCACGGGGATGCCGGTGGCGGCTTCCGCTCCGGTCAAGAATGCCCCACCGCGGGCCGCGAAGGGGGCGAGGTCCTCCGATCTGTCAGCCAGGCTGAAGGGCCGCGACCGCAAATTTTCGCATCCCGTGTCGCTGCGCATCGCCGCGGCTTCTCCGCCGAGCCAGTCGCTTTGCTGATGTTGCAGGCGCTCGGCGCCGTATCGGCAAATCGCATAGGACGAGGCTTCGAGAGTCGCAGGTTGCGGCTCAGGGCGAGGCCCGGGCTCGCGGGTTTCCGGCGGGACGGCGTCGATCTTCACGTGCGCCAGTCCCGCGTCCCGGAAGCCGAGCGCCTCGGCGGCGGCAGTCGAAACATCGATGATGCGTCCACGGATGAACGGCCCCCGATCCATGATCCTGAGGATCACGAAGCGGCCATTATCAAGATTGAGGACTTTGACCCGCGATCCCATCGGCAGGCTGCGATGCGCTGCGATCAATCCAGCTGCGCCATAGTAGGAGGCCAACCCGAGCTCTGTCGCCGATGCGCCGCAGCTCATGCCGAAAGTTATCGCGCAAAAGACAAAAGTCTGTCGCAGCGGCGTCGCTCCTGCGCCTCGTGTTCGCTCGGAGTCCGTCGCAACGTAAACACAAAATTAACCAACTTGCCAGCCCGC
>DASRSL010000045.1:0-8540 GCA_035656495.1 Roseiarcus sp. | reverse complement strand
GGTTTGACACCTACGCCATGCGCCAACGGGCCGGAGAAATCGACGTGAAGCCGTTCAGTCCGCAGGGACCGCGTTAATCCTTGCAGGCTTAAATCGAGCCAATGCAAAAAATTCTTCAGAATCTTCCCAGAACTACATCTTCTCCAATCTCTCGGGTGGCGGCGGCACGGGATCGCTGGACTGGCGAACGCCTGCACTAGTACTAGTAGGAATTAGTGCGCGGGTTTACCGGAGTCCCTATCTTTGCTCTTAATAACGTCCTTTATGTCGCACGTTCAGCCCAGCATTGGCGGCGAAGGGTGGACGGAAGTCGACATCGAAGCGGACGGGTACGAGGAAGCAGGCCGCGGACGCCAGCATCCCTCCGAAGAGCCGGAAACGGCGGCTCTATCTGGCGGATCGCCGGCCGCGTCCCTAAATCATAACCAGCACCAGGAGGTGACATGGCAGGCTTTCTCGTCCGTGCCGTCGTTGTGGCGATCGGGCTTTGGCTCGCGTCGCGGATCGTCCCCGGCATCCATATTCTGACCCCCGGCAGTCTGATCGCGGCGGCGCTTCTGCTCGGCATCGTCAATGCGGTCATCCGGCCGATCCTGGTGATCCTTACCCTCCCGATCACGCTCATTTCTCTCGGGCTCTTCCTGCTGGTGATCAACGGGCTGATGATCGAGCTTGTGGCCTATTTCCTGCCTGGCTTCGTCGTCGCCGGCCTGGGGTCGGCGATTCTCGCCTCGATCATTGTCAGCCTGACGAGCTGGGTCATGTCGGCCTGGGTCGGCCCGCCGCACGGCCGGATCGAGGTCATGACCATGCGCCGCGGCGGGCGATGGGAGTGAACGGAAGCCCGTGTGGGACGCTCCCAAAAACGGCTTCATAGCGGGTCGCAAACTCGGTATTGTCAATCATGACCCGACTTCTTGAGCAAGCCGTCGAGACCGTCCACAAACTCCCGGCCGAAGCGCAAGACGAGATTGCGCGCCTCGTGTTGCAATTCGCTTGCGAGGACGGTCAGCCCGCTATTCCGATGAGCGCCGAGGAGGAGGCGTCGTCCGACGAGTCTCTGGCGCAGGCCGAGCGTGGCGAGTTCGTCAGCGACGAAACTGTGCGCGCGTTCTGGGCGAAGCACGGCTTGTGAGGGCCCGCTACACCCCGCGCTCCTTTCGCGAGCTCGGGGAGATCTTCACCACCATCGACGAGCGTTCCCCCGCGGGCGCGCGGAACGTCAAGGCCAGGATTTATGCTACGATCCGCTTTATCGCCTCGCGCCCCCCTTTGCGGGGACTCGGACGGCGAACCGCCGGCTTCGCCGAATTGCCGCGCATCCCTATCCGTATCTGATTTTCTACCGTGTCGCAGCCGACGAGATCATCATTCACGGCGTCCGACACGGCGCGCGCAATCCTTCCTCGATGCCGAGGTGAGCGAGAGAATTCAGGATGTGCGCTGACCGGAAACCGAGCTTGCGCGCAAAATCCGACCGGCATCGCTGACGAGGGGTTGCCGCGAGAGCATCGGGAGTGCTTGCGGCCGTCGGTTGCATCGAAACGACTCCGGCAGGCCCCGATCGCGGATGGTGAATTACGTCAGTCTCGCAACGGCCACTTCGCCGTCCGCGACATAATGGTTGACCCGCCCCAGGTTGACCCGCTCGCCTTCCTGATGCCATCCGACCTGCCCGACGACGCCGCACCGCTTCAGCTCGGCGATAATGAAATCGCGCTCGGCGTCGGCGTCGCTGTCGGTCGCGTGGGTGATCTGGAATGTGAATTTCGTCAGCGAGAAGCCGGTGTCGCGCGTGCCCGCGCCGACCCAGAGTACGGTCTCTTCCGGGGGCGGGCGGTCGGCGTTGAGCCAGAAGGCGGCGGTGTTGAGGGCCTCCTCAACCCGCTCGAGGCGCAGCGCCCAGAAGCGGATGTGGTGGCGCCTGCGCGGGCTGCCGCCGATCGCCTTCTGAAAACCGACGTCTTGCCCGCGCCCGAACAGGTAAAGCGTCGAGAACGGGGCGGTCGAATAGGGGCGGTCGAGGACGAACGCGACGGCCATCGCCCATGAGCTTTTCAGGCCGAGCGGGTCCGCTTCCGTCCATCCTGCGACGGCGAACGCGGCGCGCAGCTGGGCGGCGGCGCCGACGAGCGCGAGATTGACCGGGTCCCCCGGAAGACCGTCGCCGGTCAGGGTGAAGCTCGGCACGCTCTTGCGCTGCAAAGTTTTGAGGCTCATGCGGACGATGCGCGGAAGAACGATATAGGCCGCGACGCCGTAAGTGAGGGCGAGCGCGAGAATCGTCGGAAGCCGGCGGTCGGTGATTCGAAAGACGAAAGCGATGAGCCAAACGGCGAAGATTCCGAGGCCGAGAACCATGAGGCGCCGGATGAGCCGAACGAGAATCCTCAAGTCGCACCCTTTCCTGTCCTTGGCTCGGGCGGCCCCGCGCGCGTCGGACTTTTGCCCGCCCCGGCCTCGCGCGACAAGCCTCGAAGGCTTGGCGCTCGGGGTCGCGCGAAAGCGGATCGTCAGGCTCGCTGCGCGCGACGGCCGGCGCGCTGCGCCAGGCCGGCCTGCCGGAGGGAGAGGCGAGATCGAACTGAACGCCGGCCAGCCTCAGCCGCCAGCGCTCGTGTCTGTCCCAGCGCCAGCCACCCGCCGGCGAGGGAGACGCCCAGGCCTATCCCTTCGCGGCCAAGGGATGAGAAACGAGGGCGCGGTCGATTGTGACGAGCTTCAGACCCTCGACCTGACATTGCGCCAAGAGCATCCGATCGAATGGGTCGCGAGTCGTCGGTTCGGGCTCGACCTCCGCCAGCGCATGGCGTTCGTCGATGGCGACGATCCTTACGCCCAACCCCTCGAGAAGCTCGGGCAACGCGCCGAGGCTCACCGTTAGCCTGAGCTTGCCCAATCGCGACTTGATGGCGATTTCCCAAAGGCTCGCCGCGCTCACGTGATGCTCGCTCGCTTGGTCGCCTAACAGCGCCGCGACGCCCGCCGGCAGGCTGGACGCGCCGCGCTCGACCAAGGCGAGCAGGACATGGCTGTCGAGCAGAAGTCTCATGCCTCGCGGGGCAATGGACGCAGCAGAAAATCCTCAGGAAGCGGATCGTCGAAGTCATCGGCGATGAAGGGCGCGATGGTCTTTATCCCGTGCTTGCGCTTGAACTGGTCGATCGCTTCGAGCCGGAGACCTTTGCGCGGCCGATGCGGCGCCATTTCGAACACGGGAGAGCCGTTGCGCGTGACGACGATCGTTTCGCCCCGCTCGACCTCGCGCGCGAGCGCGGTAAGGCGATTCTTCGCTTCCCGCATGGAGACGCTCTTCATTGCCAGCAAAGTAGCCGCATGTAGCTACAACGTCAATGCATAAGCCGCGGAGGCGCGCCCGCCAACCCGGGCCGCCGGGATAGCCCTCCCATCCCACGCCTGCTCCGCCGCCAAGAAGAAGGGGGGTGCGCGCTCGCTGAGAGATGTGTGACTATCGTAGGGCAGGGGGCGCAAGGTCGGATGATGGGCGAGGAGACCTACGACTACGTCATCGTCGGCGCCGGCTCGGCCGGCGCCGTGCTCGCCGACCGCCTGACCGAGGACGGCCGCTCGACCGTGCTCGCGCTCGAATACGGCGGCTCCGACCGCGCGTGGATCATCCAGATGCCGGCCGCGCTGGCGCTGCCGATGAACTCCAGCGCCTACAACTGGGGCTATCGCAGCGAGCCCGAGTCGCATCTTAGCGGCCGCCGCGTCAACTGCCCGCGCGGCAAGGTGCTCGGCGGCTCGTCGTCGATCAACGGCCTCGTCTACGTGCGCGGACATCCGCTCGATTTCGAGCGATGGGAAGGGGAGGGTGCGAAGGGCTGGGGTTATGCGAACGTCCTTCCCTACTTTCGCCGCGCCGAAAGCTTTCGCGGCGGCGGCGACGCCTATCGTGGACATGACGGGCCGCTCGCGACGTTGCGGGGGCTGAAGCACAATCCCCTGTACGAGGCCTTCATCGAGGCCGGCCGACAGGCCGGCTATGCGGTCAGCGCCGACCTCAACGGCGAGCGGCAGGAGGGGTTCGGCTTCCTCGATATGACGGTGAAGAACGGCGTGCGCTGGTCGACCGCCAACGCCTACTTGAGGCCGGCGATGAAGCGGCCGAACCTGACCGTCCTCACCCATGCGCTCGCGACCCGCATCGCCTTCGAGGGCAGGCGGGCGACCGGCGTCCACTATCGCCGCGGCGGGCGCGACTTTTTGGCGAGAGCCGAACGGGAGGTGATCCTCTGCGGCGGCGCGATCAATTCCCCTCAGCTTCTCAAGCTCTCCGGCATCGGCCCGGCGGCCGAGCTCAGCGCGCTCGGAATCGACGTCGTCGCCGACCGGCCAGGGGTCGGCGAGAATCTGCAGGACCACCTCGAGCTCTATTTCCAGGTCACCTCGAAGAGGCCGATCACGCTTTACTCCCATAGCGGGCTCATCGGGCGGGGCCTCATCGGCCTTCGCTGGATGGCGCGCGGCCGTGGGCTCGGCGCAACCAATCATTTCGAGGCCGGCGGCTTCATTCGCTCGCGCGCGGGTGTGCGCTATCCCGACATCCAGTTCCATTTCCTGCCGATGGCGACCGCCTATGACGGGTCATCGTTCGCCCGCGAGCACGGCTTTCAGGCCCATGTCGGACCGATGCGGTCGAAGAGCCGGGGGTCGGTCAAGCTCGCTTCCCCCGATCCGGCGAAGCCGCCGAAGATCCAGTTCAACTACATGAGCCAGCCCGACGACTGGGAGGAGATGCGCGCCTGCGTCCGCCTCACGCGCGAGATCTTCGCCCAAAAGGCCTTCGATCCCTACCGCGGCCGCGAGATTTCGCCGGGCGAAGCTTGCGTAAGCGACGAGCAGATCGACGCCTTCGTGCGCGAGCGCGTCGAGAGCGCCTACCACCCGTGCGGCGCCTGCAGGATGGGCTCGGCCAGCGACCCTCTTGCCGTCGTCGATCGGGAAGCGCGGGTGATCGGCGTCGGGGGCCTGCGCGTGGTCGACTCCTCGATCATGCCCTCGATCACCAACGGCAACCTCAACGCCCCCACCATCATGATCGCGGAGAAGGCCGCCGACCTGATCCGCGGCCGCGCGCCGCTTCCGGCATCGAACGCGCCCTACTATGTGGCGAAGGACTGGGAGACGAGGCAGCGGTAGCATTCGCGTGCCTTCTCCCCGCTTGCGGGGAGAAGTTCAGGATGAGGGGCTCGGCGATAGGCGGCGGCAAATCGCCTCGCTCTTCACCCCAGCCCTCTCCCCGCAAGCGGGGCGAGGGGGCGATTCCTGCCGCAGCGTCATGGATGCCCGTTTTCACGGCCATGACAACGTTGGCCGCGTCGGCGCCCAGTATGATAGTTTGACGCCATGACGAAGCTGCTTGATCTGGCGATCGCGGAGGTCGGAAATGCTGCTCTGGGCTATCAAAGCCCGAGCGCGGTCCGGCTCGACGATGAGACCGCTGCAGCGACCGACGAAGGTCTGGCGCAGGCGAGGCGGCGTTCGCGCCGGACGCTGAGATCGCAGGCTCTGGATCCGCCACGGTCTATGATCGTTCGTTACACGCGGCGTGCGCAAGACGATCTGACGGAGATCTTGAAATATCTCGATGAGCGCGCCCTTGTGGCGCCGCCGGGTGTAGCTCGCGATCAAGCACACGATCGACACGATCGGACAGAATCGAACATTGGCCATTCGGCAGAGAGACGCGGGCGCAGTCGGTTGTTATCCCCGTGCGCAAGCTCCAGAATTTGCGCGTCGACGAAAGTTGACTGTGACTAGTCGCGCGGCTCCCGCTCGACGGCGTCGATCCGGCTGCGCAGGCCGCCAACCGCCTCGAACAGAGTGCGGATATCCTCGCGATAGGCGTCCTGGCCATGGTCAACGCGCCGCAGAATCGCAGCCGAGATGCCGAAATCGTCATGCAGCCGTTGCAGGTTGCGTTCCAGCCCGTCCAGCCGAGTCCGCGTCTCCTGGCGGAACTCGATCAGATGGCGCGCGAGCCACTCCAACGTCCCGTTGTCGGGGATGTCAGCCACTTGGTCCTCCAACGTGAACCTATCGCGCAAACTGTTTATTCGCAAATGGCAAGCGCGATAGCAACTTACGCCGCAGAACGGCAGAAGTGAGCGCGTCGAGCCGAACGACCGCCCGGTCTCGTTTTCGGTCGACGCGGAATAAGTCTGGGTCATCCATATCCGCCACGCCGCGCGAAGGCCGTGGGGCGGCTGAAGCGCGATCTCTCCGGAGAGCAGCGATCATAGCGGCTCGCCCGCGCCGCATGCCGGGGCTCAATTTTCTGTGTGGAAACGCGGCGCGCGCCGTCGCAATGTGGCTAGCAAAGCCAACCGCGCCCGAGGGACCAGCCATGTCCGAACCCGAACACGTCCCCGCCCGGGAGTCGCGCCGCGGCCGCGAGGCGCGACGCAGCGCCCGCGCCCATCGCGCGCAGGCCGCTGCGCCCTACATCACCCGCAAAATCCCGCTGACCGAAACCCTGAGCGCGGAGGGGCTCGAGATCATCGAGCGCAATGCGGACTCGCTGCTCGAGGAAATCGGCGTCGAGTTCCGCGAATTCCCACGCGCGCTCGAGCTCTTCCGCGGGGCAGGCTGCGACGTCAAGGGCGAACGAGTGCGCTTTCCGCGGGGATTGGCTCGCAAGCTCTGCGCGACGGCGCCGTCGAGCTATGTGCAGCACGCGCGCAACCCGGAGCGCAATGTGCTGATCGGCGGCGACGCGATGGTGTTCGCGCCGAACTACGGCTCGCCCTTCGTCCGCGACCTCGACAAGGGCCGCCGCTACGGGACGATCGAGGACTTCCAGAACTTCGTGAAGCTCTCCTACATGTGCCCCTTCATCCATCATTCCGGCGGAACCCTGTGCGAGCCGGTCGACCTGCCGGTCAACAAGCGCCATCTCGAGATGGTCTACGCCCATCTCAAATATTCCAACAAGCCGTTCATGGGCTCGGTGACCAAGCCCGAGCGCGCCGCCGACAGCGTAAAAATCTGCGAGCTTCTGTTCGGCGAGGACTTCGTCCGCGACAATTGCGTGCTGACCAACCTGATCAACGCCAACTCGCCGCTCGTCTGGGACTCGACCATGATCGGCGCGGCCGAAGTTTACGCACGCGCGAACCAGGCCTGCGTCATCACGCCGTTCATCCTGTCCGGCGCGATGAGCCCGGTGACCGTCGCCGGCACGCTGACGCAGGTGCTGGCGGAAGTGATGGCGGGGACCGCCTTCTGCCAGCTCACCCGCCCCGGCGCCCCGGTGGTGTTCGGGACCTTCGTCTCGACGCTTTCCATGCAGTCCGGCGCGCCGACCTTCGGCACGCCCGAGGCGGCGCTCGCGATCTATGGCGCGGCGCAGCTCGCGCGGCGGATGAACATGCCCTTCCGCACCGGCGGCTCGCTCTGCGCCTCGAAGGTCCCCGACGCCCAGGCGGCCTACGAGAGCGCGCAGACGCTGGTTCCGACGGTGCTCGCCGGCGCGAATTTCGTGCTGCACGCCGCCGGCTGGCTCGAGGGCGGCCTCACGGCGTCCTACGAGAAATTCGTCATGGACTTCGACCAGCTCGGCGCGATGCACGTGCTCGCCAAAGGCGTCGACTTCAGCTTGAACGGGCAGGCGACGGAGGCGTTTCACCAAGTGGAGCCCGGCGGGCATTTCCTCGGCTGCGCGCACACCCAGGCGAACTTCGAGACCGCCTTCTACCGCTCGAACATCGCCGACAACAATTCGGTCGAGCAGTGGATGGAGGAGGGCTCGAGGGACGCCGCGACGCGCGCCAACGTTCTGTGGAAGGCGATGCTCAAGGAATACGAGGCCCCGCCGCTCGACCGCTCGACCGACGAAGCGATCCGCGCCTTCATCGACGAGCGCAAGGCGTCGATGCCGGACATGAGCTATTGATCAGATCATCCCTTCTCCCCGCGCGCGGGGAGAAGGTGGCCCGAAGGGCCGGATGAGGGGCGGGGAACGCAGGAGCTACGAAGGATGAGAACGCATGCGCGTGCGGTCATTGTCGGCGGGGGCGTGGTCGGCGTCTCGACGCTCTATCATCTGTGCAAGAAGGGCTGGACGGACAGCGCGCTCGTCGAGCGCAAGGAATTGACCTCCGGCTCGACCTGGCATGCGGCCGGCCTTCTGCCGCTGTTCAACCTCAGCTATTCGGTCGGGCAGATCCACAAATATTCGGTCGCGCTCTACAAGACGCTGGAAAGGGAGACCGGCCTCGACGTCGGGTGGCGCCAGGTCTCCAACATCAGGCTCGCACGCACCCGCGACCGGCTCGACGAATATCATTACTACGCCGGCGTCGCCGCCACGATCGGCGGCATCGAGGTGAGGTTCCTCAACCCCGCCGAGGTCAAGAAAATCTGGCCGCTCTGCAACCTCGACGGAATATTGGGCGCGATCCAGCATCCTCAGGACGGCTACATCCAGCCGGCCGATCTCACCCAAGCGCTGGCGCGCGCGGCGCGCGAGATGGGCGGCGAGATCAACCGGCAGACGACGGTGACGGCGATCGAGC
>DASRSL010000044.1:0-4968 GCA_035656495.1 Roseiarcus sp. | reverse complement strand
CGCTTCCGACGGGAAGGTGCTGATCGAGGGGCAGGACGTGACGGGCTTGAGCGCGCCGCAGCGCACGCGGCTCGGGCTCGGACGGGCGTTCCAGCTCACCAATCTTTTCCCGCGCCTTTCCGTCGCCGAGAACGTGCGGCTCGCCGTGCAGGCGCGCGCCGGCGCGCATTACGACATGCGCAAACCGTGGCGGGCGAGCACGGACCTCATTCGCCGCGCCGACGCCGTCCTCGACTCGGTCGGCCTTTCCGGTCGGCGCGACGCGCTGGCTTCGGCGCTGCCGCACGGAGACCAGCGCAAGCTCGAGGTCGCCATGATGATGGCGCTCGAGCCGAAGGTCTACATGTTCGACGAGCCGACGGCGGGCATGAGCGTCGACGAGGTTCCGGTGGTGCTCGATCTCGTCGCGCTGTTGAAGACCGACAAGACGAAGACGATTCTGCTCGTCGAGCACAAGATGGACGTCGTGCGCTCGCTCGCCGACCGCATCATCGTTTTGACCAACGGCCGGCTCGCCGCCGACGGCGATCCAGCGACGGTGATCGCCTCGCCCGTGGTTCAGGAGGCCTATCTCGGAATCGCCCCGGAGAAGGCGGCATGAGCTTGGGCCTCACGCTCGAGGGGGTGCACACCCATATCGGCCGCTATCACATCCTGCAGGGCGTCGACTTCGACGCCCCGGCGGGCAAGACGACGATGCTGCTCGGCCGCAACGGCGCCGGCAAGACGACGGCGCTGCGCACGGTCATGGGGCTGTGGCGCGCCTCGAAGGGACGCATCGCGCTGGGCGATGCGCGGCTCGAGAAGCTCGCGGCGAGCGACGTGGCGCGGCTCGGCGTCGGCTACGCGCCGGAGACCATGGCGGTGTTCTCGGATCTCACGGTCAAGGAGAACCTCGTGCTCGGCGCGCGTGAGGGGCCGCTCGACGAGAAGCGGCTGAACTGGATCTTCGGCTTCTTCCCGGCGCTCCGGAAATTCTGGTTGTCGCGGGCGGGCGCGCTCTCCGGCGGGCAGAAGCAGATGCTGTCGATCGCGCGCGCCATCGTCGAGCCGCGCGAGCTCTTGCTGATCGACGAGCCGACCAAGGGACTCGCGCCCGCGATCGTCGGCGCGCTGATCGAATGCCTCAAGGAGATCAAGGCGACCGGGGTGACGATTCTTGTCGTCGAACAGAATTTCCGCGTCGCGGTCGAGGTCGGCGACGAGGTCCGGGTGATGGACAATGGCCGCATCGCGCATCGCGGTTTGATGCGCGACCTCGCCGCCGACCAGGCGCTGCAGAACCGTCTGCTCGGCTTGAGCCTGGATTCGCACCAATGAGCATTCTCGACGCCGGCGCGGCCCTGCCGCGGCCGAAGATCGACCTCCTGCCGGCGCTGACGCCCGTCGTGGTCGCGCTTGCCGCAGCGCCCTTCATCGGCTCGTTCTCGACCTTCCTGACGCTCACCGCCGCGGGATTGGCGATGGGCATGATGATCTTCACCATGGCCTCGGGTCTCACCCTGGTCTTCGGCATGATGGACGTGCTCAACTTCGGCCACGGCGCCTTCATCGCGCTCGGCGCCTATGTCGCGACTCTCGTGCTGCTGCCGCTCGCGAGCTGGTCGAGCGCCGATTCCGTTCCGCTCAATCTCGCCGTCTTCCTTCTCGCCGCCGTCGCGGCGGCGCTCGTCTGCGGCGCGCTCGGCTGGGTGTTCGAGCGGCTGATCGTCAAGCCGGTCTACGGCCAGCACTTACGCCAGATTCTGGCGACCATCGGCGGCTCGATCATCGCCGAGCAGCTGCTCTACGCCCTGTTCGGACCCGATCAGATCCCGCTCGGCCTGCCGAGGACCTTGGAAGGCTCGTTCGTGTTCGGCGAGGCGGCGGTGGAGAAATACCGCGTGCTCGCGACGCTGGTCGGGCTCGCGGTGTTCCTCGGCGAAATGCTGATCCTCAATCGCACCAAGATCGGCCTCCTCATCCGCGCCGGCGTCGAGAACCGCGAGATGGTGGAAGCGCTCGGCTACCGCATCGACCGGCTGTTCGTCGGCGTGTTCATGGCGGGCTCTGCGCTGGCCGGCCTCGGCGGGGCGATGATGGGGCTCTACCGAGGCCAAGTTCACGCGACGATCGGCGCCGAGTTCCTGGTGCTCTGCTTCATCGTCATCATCATCGGGGGTCTGGGCTCGGTCGGCGGCTCCTTCGTCGCCTCGATCCTGGTCGCCCTCATCGCCAATTATGCGGGCTTCGTCGCGCCGAAGCTCGCCCTCGTGTCGAACATTCTGGCGATGGTCGTGGTGCTCATCTGGCGCCCGCGCGGCCTCTATCCGGTGAGCGGACGATGACCCTTCTCTCCGGGGATCCGCCACGCGGCCGGGCTCTGCAAGTGCTCATCGTCGTCGTCGTCCTGGCGCTGGCGTTCGCCCCGTTCCTGTTCCCCGGCGTGAAAGCGCTCAACACGGCGGCCAAGATCTTGTGGATGATCCTGCTCGTCGCCTCCTACGACGTGCTCATCGGCTATGCCGGGATCGTTTCGTTCGCACATGTCATGTTCTTCGGCGTCGGCGCCTATGGCGCCGGCCTCGCCCTCTACGGGTTCGGCGCGACGTGGGGCGCGCTCGCCGCCGGGGTCGCCGCCGCCTCCGCTTTGTCGCTCGTGCTCGCGCTCGCGATTGGTCTCTTCTCGCTCAGGGTCCAGGCGATCTTCTTCGCCATGGTGACCCTGGCCATCGCCTACGCCTTCAACGTCCTCGCCTCGCAGCTGTCGTGGCTGACGGGCGGCGAGGACGGGCGCTCGTTCAGTGTTCCGCCAGCTTTGCGGCCGGGGTTCAAATGGCTCGATCACCCGGTCCTCGGCGTGCAGGCGAACGGCAAGCTCCTCGCCTACTATCTCCTGTTCGTCGTCGTCGTCGCCGCGTTCCTCGTGCTGCTGCGCATCGTGAACTCGCCGTTCGGCAGGGTGTTGCAGGCGATCCGGGAGAACCCGTTCCGCGCCGAGGCGCTGGGCTACCGGACGGTCTTCCACCGGACGCTGGCGACCTGCATATCCGCGCTCGGCGCGACGCTCGCGGGCGCCTTGAGCGCGCTCTGGCTCCGCTATGTCGGCCCGGACACGGCGCTCTCCTTCTCGATCCAGGTCGACGTCTTGGTGATGGTGGTCGTCGGCGGCATGGGCTCGCTCTACGGCGCGATCCTCGGGGCGGCGCTGTTCGTCTTCGCCGAGGCTTACCTGCAGGACCTGATGGGCGGGCTTTCGCACCTCGCCGAGGACGCGCGCCTGCCGCTCCTGCCGGCGCTCTTCCACCCAGACCGCTGGCTCCTCTGGCTCGGCCTCGCCTTCGTGCTGGCCGTCTATTTCGCGCCGACCGGAATTATCGGGGCGCTGAGGCCGGCGGAAGGGAAGGGCGGTTAGCGCGGAGCCAAGCCGCCTGGCCATGCGCTTCCTGCATCTGAGGATCTCGCATTTGGGAAGGTCCGGCGTCTGTTCCGCCCGAAAACAGCGCGGAGGCGGCCTGTTTAATAGGGAGAAAACTGGGAGTTTGAGTGGTTTTGGCGGTGATTTGCGGACGAAAACATTTTATATCATGGTATTATTAGAAAATATTCATTGCGCAGGGCAGGAAGATAACAGGGCCTGATAGCGCCGATAACGGGGCCGTAACAGGGGCCGATAGGGCGGTAACAGGAGGCCAGAAGCGGCGGCGGAATCAACTGCGCGGGGTCTCGGGGTCCCGCAGGAAATAGGCATAGCTATGTGTGTCACGCATACATATTCCGACGCCTCGGCGCGCACGCTCCCGCCAAAGCCGGGCCCGGAGCCGGCCCCGCTCATAGCGCCGTCGCGCCCGTTGGAGGCTGACCCGGCGTGTAGATCATCAGAACCGCGGGCCCGGCCTCGGTCGCAACCGGCGTCTCGCCGACGAACCCGGCCTTGGCGTAGGCGCGGCGCGCCCGCAGATTGTCGGCGTCCGGATCGATGGCGACGAGCGGCGCGCCCTCGGCGCACAAGTGCTCGGCGAGCAGACGCAGGTACGTCGTTCCGTGGCCGCGCCGGATCATCGACGGAACCCCGATAAAGCTGTCGATCGCCCGCGCGCCTTGCGGCAGATGCGCCATATGCGCCTGCGGCCAGGCGTGAGCCTCGTAATCCTGCGCATAGGCGAACGGCCGACCGTGAAAGGACACGATCCGCATCGTCATCCGCGGCTCGCCGAGGTCGGCGCTCAGCAACGCGAACTCCCGCTCCGGACCGCCCCACCAGCGAGCGACCTCGGGCGTTCGCAGCCAGCGGTGCAGTCGAGGCAGGTCGGCGGCGCCGGCGGGTCCAAAGGAATAGAGCGGGGCCATCGCTCCACGAAATCTCATTGCCGGCCGGCCTTTGGCAAGGTCTACCCATGCTCCGCGGCTGCGGGTTCCACTTGGGTCTTCGGCAAGGTCGTCGTGCTGGCGGTCGCGGGCGAGGCGACGCTCGAAGCCTTGAAGCAGAGACGCGGCGGCGATCGACGGCTGCAGAAGGCCTACGCGAACGCCACATCCCCAACGGGCGATGAGATCGACCTGAGCGGGAAGCCGGCAAGCCTGAATGATCGCCGGTCGCATAATCGGCGGCGGCAGGGGTGCAAATCGGACGGTGGTCCAGGCCCTCTTGACCTTCCAGCAGCTGGAAACCCTATGTACCTTCCAGTTTGCTGGAAGGAGCACGATGTCATGGATGAGTTGGAGACGAGGAGCGCCAAGGACACCACCCTGTCGATCTCAGGAATGACCTGCAGCGGGTGCGCCAGCACGGTCACGCGGATCCTCTCACGGGCGCCGGGCGTCGAGAGGGCAGAGGTCGATTTTGAAAGCGGTCGCGCCTGCGTTGCCGGCACGGCGCGCCCCGAAGATTTGATCAGAGCCGTCGAGGCTGCTGGCTACGGCGCGCAGATCGCGAAAGATGTATCAACTGGGGTTAGATCATGAGCGCGGTTGGAGCGGTTGCTGCTG
>DASRSL010000043.1:0-18543 GCA_035656495.1 Roseiarcus sp. | reverse complement strand
CAGGCGCGAGAGAGCGGTCTTCGGCTGAGAACGTAGGTTGCGCCAGGAGCGCCGTTCCGGAAACAAGCTACGAACGCGCCCGATTGCCCTATCAGCGCGCCGCTCAGGCTTGTCGTCGCCACAACGAGCGGCTCGATCCTTCCCAGCTATAAATATCTCTCCTCATCGACCACAAAGGCTGCCGTCACCGGGCGGCTTTTCGCACCTGTCAATCTCGCGCTTTCTGTCGGAAGAGCCGGAAAGGAAGGTGGAAGCTGCGCGATCTCGCCAGAGCGCACCGCCCGCGCTCGCACGAAATACGCGGTGCAAGATTCCCTCAAAGCGGCCATCATCCGCGCGGGCCCCGCCGGATGTTTCCGGATGGAGCGATGGTCACGATTTGCCGATCGAAGCGCGACGAAGGACGCCAGATTTGGGCGATAGCGACCGTTCGCGCTGTGGTACGGCTCTAAGCACCAAATGCTCGGCGTTAGAATTCCCCCCGAACCATCGAGGTCGTGGGTCCACAACGTCACATGCGCAATCCGCATCAGCCGACTCCCTTCAGGCTCGCGGAGCCGTAGCGGCTCGCGCGCTCAAAACGACCGCGCCGACGAGCGCGGCCAGCAGCCAAAACGCAACCGGTAGCCCCGCAGCTTTCGCGACAAAGCCGATCGCAGCCGGGCCGACAAGATTGCCCGCATATCCGGCGGTCGTGATGGCCGCGACCGCGAGGCCCGCGGGCATCGCGCGTTGCGCGCCGGCGCCGCGGAACAGCACGGGCACGATGTTCGAAGCCCCCAGGCCGATCAGCAGAAACCCGCTCATGGCGAGGAAGGCGATCGGCGCCAAAAGGACCAGGGCGAAGCCTCCGATCGTCGCCAGGCCGCCCCAAAACAAGATCGCGCGGTCGCCGACCCGCGTCGAGACGAAATCGCCGCCAAACCGTCCCGCGGTCATGGCGATTGCGAAGATCGAGTAGCCGAGTCCTCCCCGCGCATCGCTGACGAGCCCCTTACCTGTGACCAGCAAAGCGCTCCAGTCGAGAATCGCAGCTTCGACGAGAAACATCACCAAGGCCAAAGCCGCGAGCAGGAGAACGCTCCCGTGCGGGGCGACGATCAGGGGCGCCCCCGTCTTGGAATGCGAGGCGCGCAGCAAACGAGGAGCGGCGAAACCCATCGCAATCGCCATCAGCACGGACGCCAACAACGTGCTCGCGATTGGGGCTATATTCGTCGAGAGAAGAAAGGTGATCAACGTTGCGCCGATGAAACCGCCGACGCTGAACAGGGCGTGGAAACCTGACATGAGCGGCTTGGCGGCGGCGCGCTCGACCTCGACCGCATGAATGTTCATCGCGACATCGAGGGAGCCAAGCGCCGCGCCAAACGCAAGGAGCGTCAATCCCAGCGAGACCGGCGATCCGGCAACAGCAAGCAACGGCAGCAGGACAGCAAGACCGAACCCGCCCGCGAGAATGATGGGTCGGCTGCCGTACCGGGCGTTGATAATGCCGGCCAAGAGCATCGCCGCGATCGAACCCACGCCGAGGCAGAGCAGCAGCAATCCCAACGCGCCGTCGTCGACTTGAAGCTTTTGCTTGGCGAAGGGAACGAGAGGCGCCCAGCAGGCGACGCCAAAGCCCGCCACCAGAAAGGCAAGCCGCGTTGCAAGCCGTGTCTCCGGCCTATCCGCTGTCAACAAGACTGAAACTCCCGGTAATAGCGTTCCTTGCGCCGAAGCTCACGCGGGTCGGTCGGCTGTCAGGACCTCGCACCCCGCCGCGGCAATTTCGTCGAGCGCCTCCGCAGGCGCGTCGTGCTCGACGACGAAGGCGCCGATGTCCTTCAATTCGGCGACCCGATGCGGCGCCAGCGCGGCGAATTTTTCTCTGGTGGCGAGGACAAGACGGCTCCTGCTCGCCGCCAATAGCGCGCGCTTGAACACAGCGTCGGAGAGGTCATAGGCGCTAACGCCGGTCGCAGAGGAAATCGCACAGGCCCCAAGCACCCCGAGGTCGACGTTCATCTGCATAAGGCTCAGCATCGCTGGCGCGTCGACGCAGCCGCCGACGCCGGAATCGACCGCCCCGCCGACCATGATGAGGCGGAGATCAGACCGCCGCAGGGCAACGGCGGCGATGTCGATCGAATTCGTCGCAATCGTCAATTCGAAGTCCTCCGGCAGGCACGAGACGAGCGCTAGATTGGTGCTGCCGCTGTCGAGGAACACGAACTGCCCCGGCTTTACGAGCGAAGCCGCCTTGCGAGCGAGGGCTTGCTTGCGGTCGCGAGCTTCTTCCATGCGCGCCGCCATCGGCGCGGTCGCCTTCAACAGCGGCAACGCGCCGCCGTAGACCCGCCGACATCGACCCTGCGCTGCGAGGGCGCGCAGATCTCGGCGGATGGCGTCCTCGGACACCTCGAACTCGAGGGCGAGCGCCGCCGCCACGACGGATTGGCCCTGCGCCAGACGGCCAAGGATAATATCTCGCCGGGCGATCGGGGATTCGAGCACCAAACTGAACATCGTGCATAAACAAGAACAAACGTGCATATAACTGTGCATGATCACGAAGTCAACGCACGGAACGCATGCAACCCTCTCTCCTTGCCCTCCCCGCCGCGGCCCGCTCGTAAGCGGAGAGCGGGAACAAGCGGCCACGCGATTCCGACAGCGGGGGAAAGGACCGGCGGTCGAAGAGGTCGGCTTTTGAGGGGTCGCGTTTTCCTCCTGATTGGGATATCAGGCGCTTCAACCAATCCGTTTCAAGGAGGCCTGGGTGCGACGACGTCAATTTCTGGCCGGCGCCGCCGGAACGCTCGCGGGGGCTGTTGCGCCCCGCCTTGCGCTCGCGAACGTGCCGACGCCGTTCACATTCGAGATGAGTCCGCCGATGGACAATCGCGCGAAGTTCATCGAGTGGGGCGTGGCGCAGCGCGGCGAAGAGCCGAGGTTTCTCGGCGAGCGCTTCGATCGCTTTCTCGCGATGGAGCGCAACGAGGACCTGTTCAACGACCGGAACAAGCGCGCCTTTCTGCTGACGCCGCGCGAGAAGTTCGTCCTGGCGCGAAACGTGAGCCACGCCTACGACCACGCTTTCCTCGACATCGGCTACGGGGTGACGATCTCCGGGCCGCACCTCGTCGGCCGAATGACCTCGAACATCGACCCGAAGGTGGGCGAGAAAGTGCTCGAGATCGGCACCGGCTCCGGCTATCAGTCGGCTTACCTGTCGCACCTGACCGACAAGGTCTACACGATCGAGATCATCAAGCCGCTCGCCGAGCGCACGCGCGGCATCTACGATCAGCTGATCAAGGACGGCTACACCGAGTTCTCCGCGATCACGTCGAAGGCTGCCGACGGCTATTACGGCTGGGAGCAATTTGCCCCGTTCGACAAGATCATCGTCACCTGCGGCATCGACCACGTGCCGCCGCCGCTCCTGCAGCAGCTGAAGCCGAGCGGGATCATGGTCATTCCGGTCGGCCCGCCGGGCGCGCAGCGCGTTCTCAAAATCATCAAGAACCAAAGCCCGGACGGCCAGCTGACGGTCGCCCGCTCCGACATCTATGGCGGACGCATCGTGCCCTTCGTGCCCTTCACCAAGCTCGAAGGCGATCAGATCGTCGGAACGCACAACAACTAGCGTTCTTGGGCAGTCTTATTGAAAGCGGCGCTCCGCCTCAAAAGAGCGCCGCTTGTCCACCATGACGGCTGCCGGGAAGGACCCATGAACGACGCGAGTCCCGTTCCGGCCGCCGAATCGCTCGGCGAGGACGCAAGCGCCGCGCTCGCCGCTCGCGAGCGTGCCGGCCTCTATTTGGCGGTCGGGCTCGCCGCCGGCGCGGTGATCGCGCTGCAGATCGACATCATGCGCGTCTTCGCGGTCGGCAGCTGGACGCATTTCGGTTCGCTGGTGGTGAGCCTGGCCATGCTCGGCTTCGGGCTGACGAGCGCGGTGATGACGGTGGCCGGGACTTGGTTCGCCCGACACTGGCGAGTCGCCGCGACGGTCGCGCTCGGGCTGTTCGGGCCGCTCGCGGTCGCCGCCAATCTCTATGTCCAGCGTCTCGGCTTCAACGCGATCTTCCTCGTCTCCGACCCGGCGCAGAAGTGGAAGCTCCTCGGGATCTTCCTCTCCGAGCTGACGCCGTTTCTGGCGGGCGCCGCCTTCCTGGGATCGGTCTTCCTCAGGAGCAACCGCACCTTCGGGAGGGTCTATTTCGCCGATCTCGCCGGGTCGGGCCTGTGCGGCCTGGTCTTCCTGCTGGCGATGTATGCGCTCAAGCCAGCCGACCTCATCGCCGCCCCGCTCTCGCTCTGGCTCCTGGCCTGCATCGCCTGGACCCTCGGGCCGGGCGGCCGCGGCGCGCTCATTCCCTACCTGCTCGTCGGCGCCCTCGCGTTCGCCGGGCACTTTGCGATCGCCCCCGCCCTCGGCCTCAAGACGCTCGCGGTCAACGACTACAAGGGCGTTTCCTACGCGCGCAAGTTTCCGGACTCGAAGAGGGTCTACGCGAGCGCTTCGCCTTTCGGCTACCTCGAGCTCTATTCGAGCTCTTATCTCCATTTCGCGCCCGGCCTCTCTGACAACGCCGCCTTCAACCTGCCGACCATGCCGGCGAACGCCTATCTCGGGATGTACATCGACAGCGACGGGCCGATCGGCGTCATGCGCGATCTGACCGACAAGGAGACCGCCTATTTCCGCTTCCTGCCGATGTTTTATCCATATGTCATCAAGTCCTCCCCGAAGACCTTCATCACGCAGTTCGGCGGCGGCATCTCGACCGAGGTCGCGCTGCATTCCGGCGCGCGCGACGTGACTGTTGCGGAAGGCAATCGGGCGGTCCTCGACGCCTTCCGCAGCGATGTGATCCGCAAATTCACCGGCGACATCCTGTCGAAGGTGCGCGTCATCGATTACGAAGGACGGCACTTCCTCGCCCATACCGACGAGCGTTTCGACGTCATCGATCTGAGCCTCGCCGATTCGGTCGGCTTGTCCAATCCCGGCGGCTTCGCGATCGTCGAGAAGTTCACCTACACCAAGGAGGCGATGGAGACCTACATGCGCGCGCTTGCGCCGGGCGGCGTCCTGTCGGTCACTCTGTGGAACAAGGAGGAGCCGCCGAAGTCGGTTCTGAAGCTATACGCGACGATGGCGGGGGCCGCTCGCGACGTCGATCCCGACCATCTCGCCAATTCGTTCTTCGTCGTCTCCACCTATCTCTCGACCGCGACGGTGCTCTACAAGAACGGCGGCTTCACCCCGGACGAGGTCGCAAAGCTGCGCGCGCACACGCGCGACATGTCGTTTGACGAAATCTACTCGCCGGGCTTCCCCTTCGATCCTTCGCAGACCGACGCGACGCTCGACGGCTACGTCCAGCAAATTTTCGGAAACGCCTCCGGCGGACCGCCCTCGCCGAACGCCGACCAGACCGCGAGCGACCCGCCGGATCAAGAAACCGCCGCGCCGCCGTCCAGCAAACCCGACGACGGCGTCCTGCCGGCGACGGCGATGGGGCGGCTCGCCTGGCACGCGCTCATTTCGGGCGGCTGGCCGGACGTCGCCAAGCGCTACGTCTTCAATACGCGGGCGCTCACCAATGACGCGCCCTACTTCGCCGCTTACGTGAAGACCGCCGATCTGCCGAGGATTCTCGACCGCCTCGAGCTTCTGCAAGACGAGTGGGGTTATCTCTTGATCTGGGCGACGCTCGGCGTCGCCAGTTTGACGGCGGCGGTCCTGCTTGCCATTCCCGTCATCTGGGGCTGGCGTACGATTTTCTCGCGGACGCACGGCAAGGCCCTGACCGTTCTCTACTTCGCCTGCCTCGGCGCCGGCTACATCATGGTCGAGGTCGGTCTCATTGCCCATTTCGTGATGGCGCTCGGCAACCCGACGATTTCCGCTTCGGTGCTGATCACGGGCATGCTGGTCTTTTCGGGACTCGGAGCGCTGACGTCGGAGCGCGTCCTTCCGCGCATGCGCACGGTGATGCCCGCTCTCTTCCTGGCGATTGGAGGGCTGCTCATCCTTTATGCGCTCTTCATCGACCGCGCTCTCGATGCGATCGGGGCGCTTCCTTATGCAGAGCGCCTCGTGTGGTGTTTCATGATCGTCGCGCCACCGGCTTTCTTGATGGGCTTTCCGATGCCGACCGCGATGACGACGCTCGGACGTCTGGGCAAGAATCACATGTTCATCTGGGCGTGGGGCGTCAACGGCTGCTTTTCGGTGATCGGGGCGGCGGTCGCTCCGGTCATCGCAACCAACTTCGGGCTCGGAGCCGTCATCGAAATCGCCGGACTCGCGTATCTGTTGGCGTTGCCCGCGTTTTTTGGTGTCATCGCTGTGGATAAGCTCGCGGCGAGGGCCTGAAGCGAGGCGTGCGCGAAGTTCGCTTCGGCATCGCTGCGTCGCCACATAACAGTTCCGCGACGGATTGACGACAAGCGAGCGCCACTCGCTGATCACAAAAATTCCATCATTCTCAAAACTTTATTAAACAAGCGCGACTCGACCCCGGACGCGGGCCGGATTCGAACCGGGCTGCGCGCGCCTCCTTGCCGCCGAGGAATCTCTTTCGATCGCGGCTTCCGAAGTCATGCCGCTCCGATCTTCTGCCTCGAATCAAGCCTTTGCGTTTTTTCATTCTGACACTGTACGAAAGTTGCGCAACCTGAGAGCCGAGCGGCGGCTTTGTAACCCGGAAACGGAGTTGCCTCGTCGGAGCGCGCATGTCATAGTTTTGCTTAGAGTTAAGAAACAAATGAGAATAGATGAGGGAGGAAATAGTATTATATGGTAAACATCATTTAAGATACGTAATCTAGTCGCAATAAATACCGTCTGTCCCTGAACCATATATGGGATAGCTTCATAATATTCTAGTCAGGTAAATGTCCGCGGCGCGGACTGCGGAGGAGAGCTTATGGCTTATCAAAACAGCACAAGTTATGCAGGAGACATGCTTTCATCCGATGCTTACGCTCTCCTTGCAGGCGAGACGCCGTCGACGCTGGTCGACGTGCGGACGCAAGCGGAATGGACCTACGTCGGCGTGCCCGATCTCACAAATTTAGGCAAGGCCGCGCTCTTCCAGGAGTGGCAGAGTTTTCCCTCGATGCAGTTCGACGAACGCTTTGTCGCACGGCTTACGAGCATGCTGGAGACCGCCGGCGTGAAACCTGGAGCGCCGCTTCTCTTCTTATGCAGGTCGGGCGCTCGCTCGCGCAACGCCGCAATAGCGATGACAAGCGCGGGCTGGGCGCCGTGCTTCAATATCTCGGACGGTTTCGAAGGTCCACTCGGTCCGTTGCGGCATCGAGGCGACGTCGGCGGCTGGAAGGCGGCCGGTTTGCCTTGGGCGCAGACGTAAGCGTCTGGAATCTTCGGCTTCCCCTATGCCCGCATCATCCGCCATCCCCACCGAGAAACGGTCCATGGACATGTATGCAGAACCGACTACCAACTCCATCGGTCTAGGCGATTTGGCTGTTCCTTCGCTGGCGCAATCGTGGCGGCGCTGTTGCGAGAGGTTGCGCGCGGAATTGGGCGAGGACATCTTCAACAGCTGGTTCGGGCGCATCGAGCTCGAGGAGGTAAACGGCGCACAGGCCCGCCTTTCCGTGCCCACGCGCTTCTTGAAAAGCTGGATCGACACCCACTACCTTGGCCAAATCGGTGCAGCGCTCGGCGCTGAAGTCGGGGCGCTTGCGAGGATCCTCGTCTCCGTCCGCTCGTCGATGCGCCCGGAGCCGCAGACGAAAGCGGATCATTTCGCGCCGGCGACCTCGTCGAAAGCCATCAGGGAGCCGGCGGGCGAGCGGGAGCGATCCCCGCAGGCCCCGCAACGCGCCGCCGCCCGAGCCGCGTCGCCAGCAGCAAATGAGGTCTTCGTCGGCTCGCCCCTCGATCGGCGTCTGACGTTCGCGACATTCCAGGTTGGTCGGTCCAACCAACTGGCCTTCTCGGCCGCGCAACGAGCCGTCGAGCAACGCATCTGCGGTCGGACGTCGTCGTTCTGTCCGCTTTACGTGCATTCGACTGTCGGGTTGGGCAAGACCCACCTTCTTCAGGCCATGGCGCACGCTGCGACGAGCCAAGGCCGCTCTGCGATCTATCTCACCGCGGAGAAGTTCATGTATGGCTTCGTCGCCTCCCTCCAGGCGCAGACCTCGATCGCCTTCAAGGAGCGCCTGCGGGCGATCGATCTCTTGATCTTCGATGACGCCCAATTTCTGCAAGGCAAGACAATCCAGGCCGAATTCGGCCACACGTTAGACGCGCTGCTCGACGCCGGACGCGAAGTCATCGTGGCCGCCGACCGGCCCCCCAACGACCTCGAGGCGCTTGACGATCGGGTGCGCTCGCGTCTCGGCGCCGGCCTCTGCGTCGAGATCGGCCCGCTCGATGAGCCGCTGCGCCTGAAGATTCTGGAGGCGCGGGTCGCGGCCGCGCGGTCCTTGCAGCCGAACTTCGAGGTGTCGCCGGCAGTGCTTGCTTTTGTCGCCCGCTCGATCCGCTCCAACGGGCGCGATCTCGAAGGCGCGGTCAATCGCCTGCTTGCGCATTCGACGCTGACCAGCGCCCCGTTGAGCGTCGAGGCGGCGGAAGTCGCCATTCGCGACCTTATCCGCGCGCACGAAATCAAACGCGTGAAAATCGAAGACATCCAGAAGCTGGTCGCGAGCCACTATAGCGTGTCGCGCGCGGACATCCTCTCCTCCCGACGGACCGCTGTCGTCGTCAAGCCACGCCAGGTTGCTATGTTCCTCGCAAAAACCCTGACCATGCGCTCGCTGCCGGAAATCGGCCGCCGCTTCGGCGGGCGGGACCACACGACTGTGCTCCATGCCGTTCGGAAGATTGAGACCCTGTCGGCGAACGACGCGACGCTGCGCGACGAAATTGATCTCCTGAAGCGAATGCTGCAAGAGTGAAGCATGACCCATGACGCTCGTCTTCAAGATCGTGGCGACCGAGGAATGGCTCGCGGCTGAAGCAGCCGGCGCCTTTGCCGGCTCGGCTGTTGACCGAGCGGACGGCTACATCCATCTTTCGACCGCCGAACGGGCGCCCGAGACGGCGGCGAAATGGTTTGCCAACCGCGCGGACTTGACCCTTGTTGCGGTCGACGCAACCACGCTCGGCGCCGATCTCATCTGGGAGTCGTCGCGAGGAGGCGCGTTTTTTCCGCATCTCTATGCGGCGCTCCCGCTGAGCGCCGTCGTCTGGTCGCGCCCGCTGCCCCTCAATCCCGACGGCATGCACGACTTCGGGAACCTCGAGGCGTGAGGCTGGCCGAGCTCGCCCAGCCTCTCCTCGAGCTTCTTCCGGCGGAAACCGCGCACCGCCTCGCCGTCAACGGCATGAAAATCGCGCCGCCCGCGGCGGCAAGGCCGCGCGATCCGCGGCTCGTCGTGACGGCTTTCGGACTGAATTTTCCAAACCCTCTGGGGCTCGCTGCCGGATTTGACAAGAACGCCGAGATTCCCGGCGCCATGCTCAGGCTCGGTTTCGGCTTCGTCGAGGTCGGCACGGTGACCCCGCGTCCTCAGATCGGCAACGCGCGCCCTCGCCTCTTCCGCCTCCGCAAGGACGGCGCCGTCATCAACCGCTTCGGCTTCAATAACGAAGGTTACGATAAAGCGCGGTCCCGCCTCGCGCGGCGCCCCACGGGCCTGATCGGCGTCAACGTCGGCGCCAACAAGGATACGACAGACCGCATCGAGGATTACGTGCTCGGCGTCAGAACCTTCGCCCCTATCGCCGACTATGTCGCAATCAACATTTCCTCGCCGAACACTCCGGGCCTGCGCGACCTGCAGCGGCGCGACGCGCTTGACGAGCTTGTCGCGCGGGTCGGAGCGGCCCGGGACGAAACCCGGCCGCGCCGGCCGCTGATCGTCAAGATCGCGCCGGATCTCGATGACCGTGGGCACGACGACATCTTGGCGGTCGCCGTCGCGCGGGGGATCGACGGTCTCATCGTATCGAACACGACGAGCGCGCGGCCAGCCTCGTTGCGCTCGGCCCATCGGGGCGAGACCGGCGGCCTGTCGGGTCGGCCGCTCTTCGAGCCGTCGACCCGGATCCTGGCGCGCTCCCATCTCGCGCTGGGCGGCGCGATCCCGCTGATCGGATGCGGCGGCGTCGAGGACGCTGCGACCGCGATCGCCAAGATCGAAGCAGGCGCGAGCGTCATTCAGTTCTATACCAGCCTTGCGCTCAAGGGCGCCGGCGTGGTCGAAGACATACTGAGCGGCCTGGAACGAACGGTCGCCGAGCGCGGCCTCGCGAGCATAGCCGCGCTCACGGGGCTGCAGGCGCGAGATTGGGCGTCGGGGCGGTAGCCCGACTTGCGCAACGCTCGCCCCCTCGCCGCGCTGCTCTCGATGCGCCGACGCGCCAAGCCTGCGCTCGCATCACACACCGCCTTCGCTCCCCCTGAACGGCCGGTGCAGCACGAGATCGGCCTTGCCGAAGCGGTCGGCGGCCGTCCATGACTGGTGCCAGTAGGGGTAGATGAGCGCTGGCTGGCTGACTTTATCGAGCCGCGCGCGCTCTTCGTCGGTGAGCTTGACGTTGACCGAGGCGAGGTTGTCGCGGAACTGCGCCTCCGAGCGTCCCCCGATGACGAGGGAAGTCACTGTCGGGCGGCCGAGAGTCCAGGCGAGCGCGATTCTCGCGGCCGAGACGCCGCGCGCTTCGCCGATGGCGACGAGCTCGTCGACGATATTCCAGAGCGCGTTCTCGTCGCGCACCGGAGGCTCCCCCCAGCCGGCGAACTGGCGGGTGCCCTCGGGCGCCGCCTTGTTGCGGCGGTGCTTGCCGCTGAGGAGGCCGCCGGCAAGGGGGCCCCAGACGAGGACCCCCAGATTCTGGTCGGCGGCGATGGGAAGGAGCTCGTATTCGGCCTCACGCGCCTGCAGGGTGTAGTGAATCTGCTGCGAGACGAGGGGGATGCGGCCGTCCCGGCGCGCGATCTCCATTGCCTTCATCACGTGCCAGCCGGAAAAGTTCGAGCAGCCGACGTAGCGCACCTTGCCCGAGCGCACCAGATTGTCGAGCGCCTCCGTCGTCTCCTCGAGCGGGGTCAGCCCGTCCCACTCGTGCAGCTGATAGAGGTCGATCACGTCGGTCTTCAGGCGCTTGAGGCTCGCCTCGCACCCCCGGATGAGATGCCAACGCGAGAGGCCGCGGTCGTTCGGCCCGGGCCCCATGGAAAAGCGCGCCTTGCTCGCAATCAGCATGCCGGCCTTTCGCGTCGGCATCGCCTCGCCGATCATCTCCTCCGAACGGCCGGCGGAATAGACGTCGGCCGTGTCGATCAGATTGACGCCGGCGTCGGCGACGATGCCGATAAGTCGTCTGAGCTCTTCGAGCGAGACGTCGCCGATCTTGGCAAAGGGTCCCTTGCCGCCGATCGTCATCGTACCCATCGACAGCGCCGAGACCTTGAGACCCGAATTGCCGAGCTGGCGGTATTCCATCGCGACTCTCCTGTTTTTCTAGATGCGGGCGCGGGCCGCGCACGCGTCTGGACACGGCCGCTGACCGCGTCGGCGGCGCTCGGCGAGCGCGGCTGCAAGGCCTGTTGACGGCGGCGGCGGCGGCCCCCTGGCGCGGAGCTAGCATGCCAGCTCAATCCCGCCAAGCTTTGGCGCTCCATTGGGCGTCCAAGCGGCTGCAAGCGAGCAGGCGCAATGCACGGAACACGCTTGCCGCATGAGCGCGTTTATGGGCAATGTCGCGCCGGTTCGTTCCCCTCGTTTTGTCAGGAGCCTTCCCCGTGGCTTTCGCTTCCCTCCGCCGGCTGGCCGGCGCTGCGCTTCTGTGCGCTGTCGCCTTCGCAGCCTCGAACGCGCTCGCCGCCGGAGCGCCGCAGCCCGACGGAACCGTCGACATGGCCAAAGTTCTGGCGCCCGGCCCGTTGCCGGACCTGACGGTCGGTTCCGCGGACGGCGTTCCGATGATCGAATACGGCTCCCTGACTTGCCCGCACTGCGCCGCATTCAGCAGGGAGACGTTCCCGGAGCTGAAGAAGGCATACATCGACACCGGCAAGGCGCGTTTCATCTTCCGCGAATTCGCCCGCAACACCCTTGACGTCGCGGGCTTCGTGCTCGCCCGCTGCCTCGGCGACGACAAGGCTTTCGCCGCGAACGAACTCCTGTTCGCCGAGCAGGACAAATGGGCCTTCGCCGACAAGCCGCTCGACCCGCTGATCGCCGCCATGCGCCCGACCGGCATGACCCAGGCCCAGGCGACCGAGTGCCTGAAGAACCAGAAGCTCGCCAACGGGATCGTGGCGATGACGAAGACCGCCGAGCAGGAGGTCCATATCACCGGCACGCCGACCTTCGTCATCGCCGGCAAGGTCTACGGCGGCGAGCTCACCTTCGATCAATTGAAGGCGATCCTCGATCCGCTAGTGAAGAAGTAGGGCGAAAACTCGTCTTCCGCTTGCGGGAGAAGGCTCGCGCGAGCTCACCAGGCCAAAAACCGGCGTCCGGCGAGCGCGCCGACGGCGGCGCAGATTAGCGTCGCGAGCGGATACCAGGTCGCAACGAAGAGCGGCGAGTCGTCCGGGCAGTGGGACGCATAGAGGAAGGCGGCGATCCCGGCCGAAGCGGCGCCCGCGAGCGCGCCCGACCCGGCCGGGCTCCGCGGCGCGCCGGCCCGCACGGCGAGGATGAGCGCCGCCAGGATCGGGGCGGCCATCATCGGGATCATCGTCGTGCAGTACATCCAGTTTTCGCCGATGAGACGCGCCATCCACGCGCCGGATGGCGTGACCGCAAGCTCGACCGAGACTGCAAAGGCGAGGAGAACGAGCGGAGCGAGGAGCCAAAGCCCGAGCACGCCGGGCTTGGCGTCAGGGCGCGCGAGGCGAACGAGCAGCATGAGCGACGGCAGGGCGAGCGCGAGCGCGTCGAGGAACTTGAGATTGAAGCGGGCGGTGCGCGCGGCCTCGGCGAAATCGGGCCGCGGCCCGACAAAAAGCGCGTAGAGCGCGAGCGCGCCGATAAGCCCGAGCGCGCTGGCCGCTGCGAAGCGCCGACCGAGGTCGACGGGTTCGGGAACCGGGTCGGCGGCGAGCGCGGCGATGAATTCGGAGGTCTTCACGACACGGACCTCCGCCAGGCGGCGCCCATCGATTTGAGCGCCCGGTGCAGAGCCACCCGGACGGCGACCTCGGTCATCATGAGCCGCGCCGCGGTCGCCGCGATCGACTGGCCGTCGAGCGAGATCGACCGGACGATGTCGCGCTGGCGGGGCGTGAGCGCCTCCATCAGCCTCTTGGCGTCGCTCAGAGCATGCGGATCCTCTTCGGCGGGCGCGGCGAGAAAGTCCTCGAAATCCTCGATGTTTTCGGCGCGCCGCACGCCCCGCCGGCGCATCGAATCGATGATCTTGTGGCGCGCGACCGCGTTCACCCAGGGAGCGAGCTTCTGGCCCGGATCCCAAGTGTGGCGCTTGAGGTGGATCGCCAGCAAAGTCTCCTGCACCGAATCCTCGACATCGGCATCACCCAGCCGCGCGCGCGCGAACACCGCCCGCGCCATCACCCTCACCGAACGGCCGATTTCCTCCAGAAGCCGACGGTAGACGCCCTCGTCGCCGGCGATCGCGGCCCTCATCATGTTCGACCAGGGATCGTCCGGGGGACTTTCGACCGGCATGTCGCTCCTTGGACCTTCGTTCCGCTTTGGCCGGCGTTACGGGCCCGAGCACATTTTTCGCCGGGCAAAGGCGTGAAAGGACGCGGCGTCCCCTGTAACATGACCCGGCCCGGCCGCGAAGACGCCGGCATCCGATCGCCGAGCGGAGCGGAGGACATCATGACGGAAACCGGTTCGGACGCCCTTTCGCGTCGGAGCGTCGGCGTCGGCTTCAAGGCCGAGCATTTCGACGCCATTTTCGAGTCGCGACCGAAGCTGGGGTTTTTCGAGGTCCACGCCGAGAACTACATGGGCTCGGGCGGCCCGCCGCACCGGCGACTCGAGGCGATCCGCGCCCTGTATCCCCTGTTGTTGCACGGCGTCGGCCTGTCGATCGGCTCGCCGGCGCCGCTCGACGGCGCGCATCTCGCTCGACTCGCGGGGGTCGCCGACCGCTATCAGCCGGCGCTCGTCTCGGAGCACCTCGCTTGGTCGACGCACGAAGGCGCGTTCTTCAACGATCTCCTGCCCCTGCCCTACACGGAAGAGACTCTCGCGCGTGTCTGTGAGCACGTCGACCTCATGCAATCGGCGCTTCGCCGCACGATCCTGATCGAGAACCCGTCGACCTATGTCGCCTTCGCCGAGACGACGATCGGCGAGACGGAATTCCTGTCCGAGATTGTCCGGCGGACGGGCTGCGGTCTTCTGCTCGACGTCAACAACGTGTTCGTCAGCGCCGCCAATCACGGCTTCGACCCCTATCGCTATCTGGCCGGCTTCCCCTTCGCCGCCGTCGGCGAGATCCATCTGGCCGGCCATGCGGTCGACAGCGACGACGCAGGACTGCCGCTCCTCATCGACGCGCACGATTCGCCGGTGCGCGAGGCGGTATGGGCGCTCTACCGTGAAGCGGTGCGCGGGCTCGGGCCGATTCCGACCCTCATCGAGTGGGACAACGACTTGCCCGCCTGGCCGACCCTGCTCGCCGAAGCGCGCCGCGCCGAGCGCGCGATGGATGCAGCGGCCGGCCTTAGGAGGGAGCGCGCGAATGCCGTTTGAATCGACGCTCGCCGCATTCGCCTCTGCGCTGTGCGACCCGGCCGCGCCTCCGCCGGCCGCGACGCGCGGCCGAAAGGGCGCGCCCGACGCGCGCCGTTTCGCGGTCTATCGCAACAATGTCGCGGTCGGCCTGATAGGAGCGCTCGAGGCGCGCTACCCTGTCGTGCGTCGGATGGTCGGGCCAGAAGCGTTCCGCGCCATGGCCCGCGCCTTCGTGGCGGCGCACCAGCCGCGCTCGCCCGTGCTGATCGCTTACGGCGAGGCCTTTCCTGATTTTATCGAAGCGATGGGCGTCGAAGCCGGCCTTGGACCGCTCGCCGACGTCGCCAGGCTGGAGAACGCCTGGGTTGAGGCCTACCATGCCGAGGACGCGCCCGCGGTCACGCTCGCCGACCTCGCCGCTCTCGAGGCGGAGGATCTCCCGGACGCCCGGGTCGCGCTCCACCCGGCGGCGCGGCTCCTGAGCTTCGCCTCGCCGGCCGCCTCGATCTGGGCGTCCCGGCAGAACGGCGCGGAGCCCGCGCCGCCGCCCGACACCCCTTCCACCGACCCCCGGGCGCTTCGTCCCGGGGGTCGCGCGGTCCCCCTCGCCCGCAACGCGGAGGCGGACAGAGGCGAAGACGTGCTCGTCGCCCGCCCGGAAGCAGACGTGTCCATCCGCATCCTGCCGACCGCCGGCTACGTGTTCGCGAAGCGCCTCGAGGAAGGCGCGACACTCGCCGAGGCGGCGGCCGCCCTTCCCGACCCCCACGCGTTCGGGACGCATCTCGTCGGCTTGGTTGCGGCCGGCGCCGTCGCGTCGATCATCCCCGGAGAACGGCCATGACCGCCGGCGCGGCCGCGCCGCTCGCCACCCCGGTCGCCAACGCCCTCGCCCGCTTCACCCGCGCGCTATTCGGCTTCGCGCCCGCTTCGCTCGCGCTGATCGTGCTGCGCCTGACCCTCGCGCGGCCCTTCTTCGCCTCTGGGCTCACGCGCTGGGACGGATGGTTCAACCTGTCGTTCGGCGCAAAGGTCCTGTTCGCCGGCGAGTACCGCCTGCATATTTTCGGCGCCGAGATTCCGTTCCCTGAGCCCGAGCTGGTGGCGACGCTTTCGAGCACGGCGGAGATCGTGCTGCCGATCCTGCTCGCCTTCGGCTTCCTCACCCGCTACGCCGCGCTCGGCCTTTTGTGCATGACCGCCGTTATCCAGCTCACCTACCCAGACGGCTGGCAGGATTTCCATCTGCCATGGGCCGCGATGGCGCTCGCGATCACGGCTTTCGGCCCCGGCGCGCTGTCGCTCGACCGGCTGCTCGGCCTCGACGGCTTCCCGCCGGGATGCGCGCCGGCCTGACCGATTTCGACGCCAGGTCCCGTTTGCCCAGTATTGACGCCTCCGGGAAGGCATGGCTTTAAGCGGCCTCCCGGACGCTCGGCGTCATTATTGGATTCCACGGAACGGGGAGAAGGACGCCATGTCGCACTGGCCTCTCTATGGGCGCGTCGAAGGCCCGATCGTGATGATCGGGTTCGGATCGATCGGCAAAGGAACGCTGCCGCTGATCGAGCGGCACTTCCAGTTCGATAAGGATCGCTTCTTCGTCATCGACCCGGACGACTCCGACCGCCGCCTGCTCGACGAGCGGGGCGTCAAGTTCATCCACGTCGGCCTCACCCAGGACAATTATCGCGAGGTCCTCGGCAGGCGCCTCGGGACCGGCGAGGGCCAAGGCTTCTGCGTCAACCTCTCGGTCGACACCTCCTCGCTCGACATCATGCGCCATTGCCGGGAGATCGGCGCGCTCTACATCGACACCGTCATCGAGCCGTGGCCCGGCTTCTATTTCGACAAGGGCGCCGGGAGCGCGGCGCGCTCGAACTACGCGCTGCGCGAGACGGTGCTCGCCGAGCGGCGCAGGAGTCCCGGGGGGCCGACCGCAGTCTCCTGCTGCGGCGCCAATCCGGGGATGGTGTCCTGGTTCGTCAAGCAGGCGCTCGTCAATCTCGCCGCCGACCTCGGCGAGACAACGCTCGAGCCGAAGACGCGCGCCGAATGGGGCACGCTCGCCAAGCGCCTCGGCGTCAAGGGCGTGCATATCGCCGAGCGCGACACCCAGCGCGCGAGGAACCCCAAACCGCGCAACGTGTTCGTCAACACCTGGTCGATCGAAGGCTTCCTGTCCGAGGGCATGCAGCCGGCCGAGCTCGGCTGGGGCACGCACGAGACGTGGACGCCGCCGAATGCCGGCTTCCACGAGACCGGCTGCGGCGCGGCGATCTACCTCAACCAGCCGGGCGCCAATACACGGGTGCGTTCCTGGACGCCGACGGCGCGCGGCCAGTTCGGCTTCCTCGTCACCCACAACGAGTCGATCTCGATCGCCGACTACTTCACGGTGCACGACGAAGAGGGCGAGGCGGTCTTCCGCCCGACCTGCCACTACGCCTACCACCCCTGCGACGACGCGGTGCTGTCGCTGCACGAGCTGTTCGGCCGCGCTGGCCAGGTCCAGGCCGCCCACCACATTCTATCCGAGAACGAGATCGTCGACGGGATCGACGAGCTTGGCGTGCTGCTCTACGGACATCGCCGCAACGCCTACTGGTACGGCTCCCAGCTTTCCGTCGAGGAGACGCGGGCGCTCGCGCCCCATCAGAACGCGACCGGCATGCAGGTGACCTCGGCGGTTCTGGCCGGCATGGTCTGGGCGCTCGAAAACCCGAAGGCCGGCATCGTCGAAGCCGACGAGATGGACTACCGGCGCTGTCTCGAGGTGCAGACGCCCTATCTCGGCCCGGTGATCGGCACCTACACCGATTGGACGCCGCTCAAGAATCGCCCCGGCCTCTTCCCCGAGGACATCGACGAGAGCGACCCCTGGCAGTTCCGCAACGTGCTGGTGAGATAGCTGGCGATTCTGACCGCGAACCGGTAATCGCAAGGGCTTGGGCGCCGTTTTCTGTAAACGCCGAGGCTTGGCTTGACCAACTTGACCGACTCGGTCGGACGCGAGGAATTCGGCTAGAGATGCCGCCGCGCGCGGCGAAGAGATCATCATCGCCAAGAACGGCGTCGCCAAGGCGCGCCTTGCCCGAAGCCCGAGCGCAGGCCGTTGGGACTGATTAAAATCAGCTTCGTCGCCGACGACTTCGACGCGAAGGATGATGACATCATCAGGCTGTTGGAAGACGAGAACTGAGCGTTGACCGCATCTAGTCTCAGTATTGCCCGGCGAGAGAGGCTTCGAGCAGCGCAATCTCGTCGGCCGAGAGATGAAAGAGGGCATAGACGATCTGATCGATCTCGCGCTCTGCGGCGGCGATCCTCTCCTTCAGCGCGCGGACTTGTGCGGCGTTGTTCGCGAGGTAAGCCTCCCACTCGCCGCGTTCCCTCACCGGAATGTCGTGACGAAAGGCGCGCTTCACCTCGGCGCGGAAGGCCGCGAATTCGAGTTCGTGCCAGTCGTGCAGTTTCTTCGTTAGATTGCGGTGTTCAGGCGGGGCGAGATCGAGGACGCGGCGGCGAATGGCGGACTGGATATCGAAGCGCTCGCGCGCCGCGTCGGTGCAGGCCTCACCGAGGCCGGCGAGGCGGGCTCGGACCTCAGGCGGCCTGTCGGGGATAGGCAGACGCGACATGTATTGCTCACGTAATTCGAGTCTCCACTTGCCTCCTCGAAGTGGAGAGGCTTCTCCGAATAACCAAAACCATGTTACCTTGCTGTTCAGCAAAGCTACAAGCTCGCGATCACCAACAACCATAAAACACTTGTCGTTGAAAACATAACCATTGGAGTCGAACGCAAACTTTGGTCCTTGCGATATAACGGGA
>DASRSL010000042.1:0-15097 GCA_035656495.1 Roseiarcus sp. | reverse complement strand
GGCCGGAATGAAGGTCGCGAGGATGAGCGAGAGAAGCAGCGAGGACGAGCGTTCAACTCGAGCTGCGGTGACGCGCCCATGCGGAAGGTCGGCCAGCCGAAGGGGACGCCGAGCCAGACGCGGCAGGCGAACGGAAAGAGAAGGTCGCCCGGAAATGGCGCCGCAACGCATTGAAAAGGCTCGAGTCTGGAATGTCTACGGAGCATGAAGGCGGGATGAAGCCGAGCAACAAGACTCAGGCGATCGGAGCCGGCCGCGCCGGCGAGACCGCCTCTCGCGTGTCAGGCGACATCGGTCGAAATCAGGTGAAGACGGGATGTCTGCTCGACCCGATTTCATCCCTCCAAACGCTTCAACACCTTGAAAAGGCTCAAAATGGCAATGGCCATCACTTGCAAAAAGTTGGCATGGAGTTGGCGTCGGCGCCGCGTCCGCTTGGGGTCGGCGTCCAGTCGGCTGGGATGCGGACGGCCGTCGCCAGGGCGAGCGCGCGGCGCGGCAATCCGACAGATCGTCGGCGCCCTAAGCTCCTCTCGATCGCCTCGCTTTCGCTTCATGATCCTCTCGGCGCCGCCCGGAAATAGCGCCGCAACCCTTTGAAAAGTCCCGATTCGCGGCCGACGAAAAGCGCGAAGGGCGTGAGGAGGTTTGACGTGACCGTGCTGTAGAGTGGGGAGTCGGCGCCGACGCCGATCGCGATCGGCTCACGCGCCTTCGACGGGACGACGAGCGTGCCGAACGCCCAGTCGAAGATCGACAGCGCGAAGCCGAAGTTCTTGTCGTGGTGAACCGGGTCGACCGAATGGTGGAGCTGATGATGCGCCGGGCTGTGCAGGATCCGGCCCGTGAGCCCGGTGAAGGCGATCCACATCCGGCTGTGCCGGAGGTGCCCATAGGTCAAGAGGAACGTCATCATGAGGACGTTGCCGCTGAGGAGCGTGAAGGGACGCACGCCGGGACCGAAAGCATAGGCCATGGCGCCGAAGACGAGGCCGGTCGACAGGCCAATGAGATTGACAACGAGGAGGATCTCGACCGGGTGCTGGCGAAGCTCGGTCAGGATGGTCATCGGCTCGGCGGAGTGGTGGACCTTGTGGAACTCCCACAGCGCCGGGATCTTGTGCAGCGCATAGTGGGAGAGCCAGTAGGCGAATTCATAAGCCAGCACCTGCAGAACCGTCGCCAGCGCGAGCATTGCGGCGATCGGCCAGGCCGCCGGCGGACGCGGCCCGAACGCATGAGCGAGACCCGCGTCGACCGCATCGCGCCAGAAGAACAGACCCCCGCTCAGCATGCCGTAGGCGGAGGCGAGCGCAATCGCGTTGATCAGCCACAAGCGGAAGTCGACGCGGCTCGACGGATGCAGAACGATACGCCGCGGAAAGATCGAACGAACGAAGCCGCGCACGCTCGGGGATCGGCCACGCGCGCGCCTCTCCCCGACATAGTAGAGCGCGGCGAAGGCCATCGCGCCGAGAAGCGCGGGAGCGCCATAGGCCGAAGACAGGCCGAAGGTTCCGAAGACGGCGCTTTCGAGTGAGGTCCAGATCGCGGCGAAGGCGCGCATGACGCCGCTCCTGCGTCGATGCCAGGGGCGACGAGGCTAGGGCATGAGCCTTCAAGAAAAGGTTAGCCTGGCGCCGGCGATCGTCTCGATTTCGCGTCGCGCCATTCATCTGTATGCTTCGCCGGCGGGTCGATCGGAGAACGGGCCGATGACGTGGGCGGATGGGCTGGGAGTCGCCGCGACGGCGAACAGCGCTTTTCTGCTCGCCTTTTCGTCGCTCTTTTCAATCATCAACCCGGTCGGCGGGACGCTGATCTTCGAGCTCTACACAAGGCGCTTCGATCATGCGGACCGAATGAGAATCGCCGCCTGGGTCGCCTTCTACTCCCTCCTGATCATGTTCGGCGCGCTGTGGGCAGGCGCCGCCGTGCTGAATTTCTTCGGCGTCTCGCTCGACGCGCTGCGCATCGCCGGCGGCGTGGTGGTCGCTACGAGCGGCTGGCGAATGCTGACGTCGAGCGATCAGCACAGCGATCGCAAGAGACGCGAGGAGCAGGTCGCGGCGGAGGACGCCGAAGGCGATCCGATGCAAGTCGCGTTCTTTCCCCTGACTCTTCCCTTCACCACGGGGCCCGGCACGATCGCGGTCGCCATAACCCTCGGCGCGGTGCGCCCCCCTTTCCGCTTCGGCCTGCTGCCCTTCTTCATCGGCGTGAGCCTCGCCGCCGTCGCCAATGCGGCGATCATCTGGATCGCCTATCGTTTCGCCGATCGCATGATCGCGCTGATCGGCGCGACGGCGCGACTCGTCGTGGTGCGGCTGTCGGCCTTCCTCCTCATGTCGATCGGCGTGCAGATTCTTTTGAGCGCGATCGGGGACCTGGTGGTGAAATGGCGCGCCGTTTAGGCGCGCGTCGCCGGTCAAGATAAGGAGGATGGCGCGCTCAAGAGGCCCGCGCCGCCTTTTCCGCCTTGTAGAGCGCGCGATAGCGCCTGAGACGCGTCGCATGCAGGGCGGCGCTCTTGGCGTCGGGCTCGAAGGCGCGCTGGGTCGGCGGGCGCGCGCAGATCGTCTCTACGCTTCCCGCGCCCGCCGCGAGCATGCCGAGCCGCGCTGCGCCGAGCGCCGCGCCCGCCTCCGCCCCCTGCGCGAGGTCGATCGTCAGGCCGGTCACGTCGGCGATCATCTGGCCCCAGAAATCCGACCGCGCGCCGCCGCCGACGAGGAGCGGCCGGTCCGGCCGCGCGCCGGCGTCGTCGAGCACGTCGATGGCGTCGGCAAAGGAGAAGGCGACGCCCTCCATCACCGCGAAGACGAGCGCGTCGGCGCCGTGGCTGGCGCGCAGTCCGGCGAACACCCCGGTCGCCTCGGCGTCGTTGTGCGGCGTCCGCTCGCCGCTGAGGTAGGGCAGGAAGACCGGCGCCGAGGCGACGGCGCTCGGCGAGCGGGCGAAGGCCTCCGCCCCGAGGACGAGATCGGCGATGTCGCCCTCCCGCCCGAGGACGCCGGCGATCCAAGACAGCGCCGAGGCGGCCGACAGCATCACCGACATGCCGTGCCAGCGATTCGGAAGCGCATGACAGAAGGCGTGCAGCGTCCGTTCGGGCAGACTTACGAAACGGTCGGTGACGGAGAAGACGACGCCCGACGTGCCGAGCGAGACGAAACCCGACCCCGGCGCGGTCGCGCCGACCCCGATCGCCGAGGCGGCGTTGTCGCCGCCCCCGCCGGCGATTGGAATCGCACGATCCTCCAGGCCCCATGCCGCGGCGACTGCGGGCGCGAGAAGCGCCGAGACCTCCGAGCCCTCGACCAGCCGCGGCATGGCGGCGAGCGTAAGTCCGGTCGCGGCAAGCAGATCCTCGTCCCACCGCCGCCTGCCGACGTCGAGCCACGACGTCCCCGAGGCATCGGACATTTCCGACACCGCTTCCCCCGACAGGCGAAGGCGGACGTAGTCCTTCGGCAGGAGCACGCGCTTCGTCGCCTTCGCAACCTCGGGCTCGTGCGCCTCGACCCACAGCATCTTCGGCGCGGTGAAGCCCGGCATGACGAGATTGCCGGTGCGCTTCTCGACGTCGGGCACGCGTCGCTTGAGCTCCGCGCATTCGGCGAAGGAGCGGACGTCGTTCCAGAGAATGGCGGGACGGAGCGGCCTCTCGTTCGCGTCGAGCAGCGTCGCGCCGTGCATTTGGCCGGAAAGCCCGATCCCCGCGAGCGCCGCGAAGGCGGACGGCGCCTGACGGCCGATCGCCGCGACCGTCGCCTCGACGCCCTCGACCCAGTCGTCCGGGTTCTGCTCGCTCCACAGGGGATAGGGGCGAGAGACGCTGAGTGGGGCGGAGGCTTCGGCGACCACCCGCTGCTCGCCGTCGATCAGCAGCGCCTTCACTGACGAGGTGCCGATGTCGAGCCCGAGATATGTCGACTGTTCGCGCTGAGCCATGGCGGTCATCCTCCCGTGCGGCGCCGCCAACATAAGCGCAAGTCAAGGGGCTTGTCGCCGGGGCGCGGCGTCGCAGCCGGCGTTCCGCTCGGGCGCATGCAAAAAGCCCCGGCGTTCAGCCGGGGCTTCGCTTGGATCGGAGCGCGAGCAAAAGGACTCAGGCAACCTTCAGGTTGCCGGCCGACGAGCGGCCGGTGCGCTTGTCCGGAACGATGTCGTAGGCCAGTTTCTGGCCCTCGTTGAGATCGCGCAATCCGGCCCGCTCGACTGCGCTGATGTGGACGAACACGTCCTTCCCGCCGTCGTCAGGCTGTATGAAGCCGAACCCCTTTGTCGCGTTGAACCATTTCACGGTTCCCGTAGCCATAGAATCTTCCCGCAGTGCAGTTAGGTCCAGCGAAAGCGCAAAAGCGTCGCCCCCGCTATCGGTGCGGAAGCTTTCGTCGGCGCGCGTCGCAAAAAGCGAAACCACGTCGTCGTCGGCCGACATCGATGAGTTTTGATAGTGAGGGAACGTGGTGAATATGTGGCTCTGCGACTTTCCTCGCAGTCGCGCCGGCCACGCGTTCTCTCGCAAGGAAACGCTACATCCATCCGCCCGCCGCATGGGCGATCTGGGCGCCCGCCTCGTAATAGGCTTCCCGCAGCGCCGGCAACGCCGGAGCGTCGGGCGCCGTGACCGGAAGCGGCAGGTCCTTTTCCGCGACGCGCCCGAGAATGTGGTCGGCGAGCACGCGCCCGAACACGGTGCCCGGGCCGATGCCCCGTCCGTTGTAGCCGCAGAAGGCCACGACGTTGTCGGCGAGCCGATGAAACCGCGGCACGGCGTCCTTCGTCATGCCGATCATTCCGAACCACTGCGCCTCGAATCGGACCGCGCCGATCTGGGGGAAGATCTTCCCGATCGCGCGTCGTGCCCAGCCGCGATGGACCGCAAGCCCCGTCCCGCGCAGCGCGCCGACGCTGCCGAACACGAGCCGCCCGGCGCGGTCGTAGCGGAAGGAGCTGAGAATCGTCCGGGTGTCCCAGCACCCTTCGTGGCCGGGGAGGATCACGGCCTGAAGATCGGCGCTCAGCGGCGACGTGGCAAAATTGAAATAGGGGAGCCGAATCTGCTCCCGCCGCAGCTGCGGCCAAGGGGCGCCGCCGTAGGCGTCGGTCGCAACCGCAACCCAGTCGGCGATGACGGTCCCCTCGCCCGCCGCGAGCGCCCATTTGCCGCTGGTCCGCTCCACCGCCCTGACTGGGCTTCGTGCATGGATTGCAGCGCCGGCGGCCATCGCGGCGTGCGCGAGTCCCCGCGCGTAGGCGAGCGGCTGGATGGTGCCCGCGCGCATGTCGAGGAGCGCGCCGGCGTAGGCGTCCGAGCCGATGCGGGCCGCGGCCTGCGCGGCGTCGAGCGCCTTGACCGGCGCGCCGCGCGCGCCCCATTGCCGCGCGCGTTCCTTGATCTCGGCGAGCCCGCCGCGGCCGACGGCGCAATGCAGCGTCCCGTTATGGACCGGATCGCAGTCGATCTTGTGCCTCTCGATCATCTCCCACACGACGGCCGGCGCGTTTCCGAGCAGGGTCAGCGCTCGTTCGCCGTAATCCGGCCCCAACGCCCTCAGCACCTGGCTCGGCATGAGCCACATGCCCGCGTTGACGAGGCCGACGTTACGGCCCGCGCCGCCGAAGCCGATCTCCACGGCTTCCAGCGCCACGACCTTCGCGCCCGCCTCGGCGAGGCTCAGGGCAGCCGAGAGCCCGGTATAGCCGCAGCCGACGATGGCGACGTCGGCCTTCACCTCGCCCGCCAGCGGCGAGGTCGGCGACGCCGCCGGCGCCGTCGCCTCCCAAAGCCCATGCGAAAGCGGATCGTTCTGCATCGCCTTTGCCAATCCTCGTCCCATGATAGGCGCGCCGCGCCACGCTTTCCACTCGCGGCGCTATGACCCATAACCGCGGCCGATGACCGCGGCGCGCTCAGCAAGCGCAGCCTACAGGAGACCCGAGGCCTCGACGCCCCTCAAAAGCCGGAATAAAGATCCGGCAAGCGTTCCAGGACGAGAAAAACCATGATCGGCTCCCACGGCCCAAGCCTCGGTCCCTTCCAGTGGGACGATCCGCTGCTCCTCGAAAGCCAGCTGAGCGATGAAGAGCGGATGATCCGCGACACGGCGCGCGAGGTTGCGGCCAAGGAACTGAGGCCCCGGATCGAGCGCGCCTATCTCGAGGAAAAGACCGATCCGGCCCTGTTTCGCCTGATGGGCGAGGCGGGGCTGCTCGGCGTGACCTTGCCGGAGGAATTCGGCTGCGCGAACGCCGGATATGTCGCCTACGGCCTCGTGGCGCGCGAAGTCGAGCGCGTCGACTCGGGTTTCCGCTCGATGATGAGCGTGCAGAGCTCGCTCGTCATGTATCCGATCTTCGCCTATGGCGACGACGCGCAGAAGCGCAGATATCTGCCCGGTCTCGCGCGCGGAGAACTCATCGGCTGCTTCGGCCTCACCGAACCGGACGCCGGCTCCGACCCGGGCGGCATGAAGACGCGGGCGGAGAAGACGGCGAGCGGCTTTCGTCTTGTCGGCTCGAAGACCTGGATCAGCAACGCTCCACTCGCCGACGTGTTCGTCGTCTGGGCGAAGTCGGCGGCCCACGACGGACAGATCCGCGGCTTCATCCTCGAGAAGGGCATGAAAGGCCTCACGGCGCCGAAGATCGAGGGGAAGCTCTCCTTGCGCGCCTCGATCACCGGCGAGATCGTGCTCGACGGCGTCGAGGCGCCCGAGGAGGCTCTGCTGCCCAACGTGTCCGGCCTCAAAGGGCCGTTCGGCTGTCTCAACCGCGCCCGCTACGGCATCGCCTGGGGAGCGATGGGCGCCGCGGAGGACTGCTGGATTCGCGCCCGCCAGTACGGACTCGAGCGCAAGCAGTTCGGCCGGCCGCTCGCGGCGACCCAGCTCTTCCAGAAGAAGCTTGCCGACATGCAGACCAAGATCGCGCTCGGCCTGCAGGGGGCGCTACGCGTGGGACGGTTGATGGACGAAGGCCGCGCGGCGCCGGAGATGATCTCGATGATCAAGCGCAACAACTGCGGCGACGCGCTCGAGATCGCCCGGCTGGCGCGCGACATGCATGGCGGCAACGGCATCCAGATCGAGTATCAGGTCATGCGCCACCTGACCAATCTGGAGACGGTCAACACCTACGAGGGAACGCATGACGTGCACGCGCTGATCCTCGGGCGGGCGCAGACCGGCCTGCAAGCGTTCTTTTGAAGCGCGAGGCGCGGTGACGAGGCCAACCGACACCGCCCGCCGGCGCCCTGGGTGGCGCGCAAGGCGGGTGAAAATTAGAATCTGAGCGCATTTTCAATTGCTTGTGCTGCAGTTGCGAACAAACAATGTACAGATAGTGGAAACCGTGCTAGGATTTCTTGTCGACTTCGATCAGGAAACCGCAGCGCAGGGCAGCGTGCGCCCGCATCAGGCAGAAAAGGCGTGCAGATTGCAGATGAGCAAGAGGCTTCTCGAAGAGGAAGCGGCGAAGTGGACCGTCAGACAGGCAAGGCCTCGCCGGGGCGCCTCTACGGCTCCAGCTCTCGGGCGCCGCGTTGTCGTTATGAAGAAGCAACAAACTTCTTCTAGCACCGCTTACCCGGGCATCGGGCAGGTCGCGCACGCGACAAAGGCCGGCGAGGCAGCCTGTCGTCTCTCCCCGACGCGCCGCCCGGAAATGGCGCTGCACGTCATTGAAAAAAGCTCGATTCGCGCCCGGAAATGGAATGGGATCCGGATGCTTGCGCTCATTAGGTCGAGGGCGCGCCGCGGGGCGACGGTCCGGGGAGTTTATTCGTCCGCACGGCATTGCTGGAGCAACATTCTCGTCGGGCTGTGCAAACGGCCCAACGGCCGGGGAAAGGCGCTGCAAGCCGTTGAAAACGCTCGATTGAGGCCGGAGAATGTTATGGTCTCCGAAAGCTGGGATCCACAAGATCTGGAGTCCGCAGTCGCGGGGGCCTCGGGAGATTCCTGGTCGTGGCCATCGCAGCGACGTGACCCGCGACCCCGGCCCGAATGAAGTTCAATGCAGCCGAGGTCCGGTCCCACAGCGTCATCCCCCCGAAAGCGGGGATCCTGATCTTCGGCCGAACAAGTGCTCATTGGTTGCTTTATGCTCCACGATCTGGATGCCCGCATTCGCGGGCACGGCAACGTCGGTTGTTGCGCCTGCGACAGATTTTGGCGCCCAAGCGATTGAAAAGCCTGATCGCGGCGAGAACTGCCGATGGAGATCCGTTGTCCGATGAAACGTCATTCCCCTCTCAAAACATGAGCGCGCTTTCCGGATTAAGGGTCGTCGAGCTCGCGCGCATTCTGGCCGGCCCGTGGATCGGACAGACGCTGGCCGATCTCGGCGCCGACGTCGTCAAGGTCGAGAGTTCCGAAGGCGACGACACCCGCCGCTGGGGCCCTCCTTTCATCGACGCCGGCGGTGAGCGCACGGCGGCCTATTTCCACAGCTGCAACCGTGGGAAGCGCTCTATCGTCGCCAATTTCGCCACTGAGCGCGGGCGCGAAATCGTGCGGCGGCTCGCGGCGCAGTCGGACGTCCTGATCGAGAACTTCAAGGTCGGCGGTCTGAAGAAATTCGGCCTCGACTGCGACAGCCTTCATGCGATCAATCCACGGCTCGTCTATTGTTCGGTCACCGGGTTCGGACAGACGGGCCCCTACGCCGAGCGCGCCGGCTACGACTTTCTCGTCCAGGGCATGTCCGGCTACATGGACGTCACCGGCGAGCCGGACGGCGAGCCGCAGAAGGTCGGCGTCGCCGTCAGCGACCTGTTCACGGGACTCTACGGCGTCATCGCCATCGAGGCGGCGCTGATCGAGCGCGAGCGCAGCGGGTGCGGGCAGCATATCGATCTCGCGCTTTTCGACACGATGGGCGCGATGCTCGCCAACCAGGCGATGAACTACCTCGCGTCGGGAATCCCGCCGCGCCGGATGGGAAACGCTCATCCGAACATCGCCCCCTACCAGACTTTTCCGGTCGCCGACGGCTTCGTCATCATTGCCGTCGGGAACGACGCCCAATTCACTCGCCTTTGCGCCACGCTCGGCCTCGCGGCGCTGACGGCGGACCCCCGCTTCTCGAACAACGCGGCGCGTGTCGCCAACCGGGCGGAGTTGTCGCTGGAACTGGCGGCGAAGACTCGCCTCAACACCCGCGGCGAATTGCTTTCCGCGCTCGAAAAGGCGGTCATCCCGGCCGGGCCGATCAACACGGTCGCCGACCTGTTCGCAGATCCGCAATTCGTCGCGCGCGGCATGCGCATCGATCCCGAGGGAATCCCCGGCGTTCGCAGTCCCATCCTGATGAGCCGATCCGGGCTTTTGCTCGGCCGGCGTTCGCCGAAGCTCGGCGAGCATGAAGCGGAGATTCTGCGCGAGATCGGCCTCGAATGACGACGACGCCGCCCTTGACGGCGCTCGGGCGCAGGCGGCAGATCCCGGACGACAAGCGAGGCGCGCCATGAGCTCGATTCGAAATGTCTGCGTTTATTGCGGGTCTGGCGCGGGAAACGACCCTCGATTCGGCGAAGCGGCCGAGGCGCTCGGGCGTATTCTCGCCGCCGAGGGAATCGGCCTCGTTTATGGGGGCGGCGGCGACGGCTTGATGGGCCGGCTCGCCCGCGCCACCCTTGCATCCGGCGGCTACGTAACCGGGATTATCCCTAGTTTCCTCGTGCGCAAGGAACACGCTCTGACCGCCGCGCAGGAGATGCTCGTCGTCGAGAACATGCACGAGCGCAAGCAGACGATGTTCGACCGGGCCGACGCCTTCATCGCGCTGCCCGGCGGGATCGGCACGCTCGAGGAACTCGTCGAGCAGATGACCTGGGCGCAACTCGAACGCCACGCCAAGCCGATCCTGATTGCCGACATCAACGGCTACTGGCGCCCGCTGCTCGCCCTCTTCGCTCACATGCGCGGCGCAGGCTTCATTCGTCGAGACTTCGAGCTTCGCTACCTGGTGGCGGAAAGGGTCGAAGACGTCGTCCCAATGCTGCGCGCAGCCGATCGGCAGTTCCCCGATCGCCAATCCCGCGAGAGCGAGTCTTTGCGGAACATGTGAGGCTCCGACGGTGTTTCCGGCGTGGCGACTGATTAAATTCGCGTTAGCCGCATTCGATCTCTTTTTTTCAGCGGGATCGGGCGCCATTCTCGCTGATTTGCAGACAAAAGGCGCTCGTTGAGGAGGATCGGTCGCCCATGCAAGGGACTAGGAAGATGGCGCTGGCGGCATCCGCGTCCCTCGGCCTCTTCGCTTTCGCCGACGCATACGCGCAGGCCGCTGCGCCTTCCACGCACGTCGCGGCGCGGACGGCGAAGAAGGCCAAAACGATCGCAACACCGGCCCCCAAGCCTATTCCGACCATCAGGGTGACCGTCACCAATTCGAGACCCGCCAGCCTCGTCGAGTTGGAGGCCGCTGTCAGCGGCTCCGCGAAGATGAAAAAAGTTCTGGGATTTCTAAAGCCGGGCAAGCAGGCCGTCGCTATCATGCCCCGCGGCGAGAATTGCCAAGTCGATCTGCATGGCGCGTTCGACGACGGTCAGACGATGGACTCGACCGGCGTCGACATCTGCGCCGACAAGACGTTCAATCTGAGCGACTGAACACACTCGAGCCCTCCGGCCTAAGCCGGAGGGCCGCCTCATTCCCGCTTCGTTCACTTCTGGCCGAAAAGCTCGGCGACATATTCCCAGTTGATCAGGTGGTCGACGACAGCCCTGAGATAGTCGGGACGGCGGTTGCGGTAGTCGATGTAGTACGAATGCTCCCACACGTCGACGCCGAGGATCGGCTTGCCGCCGTGCACCAGAGGATTCTCGCCGTTGGGCGTCTTGGTCGCTTCGATCTTGCCGCCCTTGAGCGTCAGCCAGCACCAGCCCGAGCCGAACTGCGTTGCCCCCGCCTGGATAAAGTCTTCCTTGGCCTTGTCGACCGAGCCGAACGAATCTTTGAGCGCCTTTTCGACTTCGCCCGGGATGCGCCCCCCGCCGTTCGGCTTCATCCAGCGCCAGAAGTGGATGTGGTTGTAGTGCTGGCCGGCGTTATTGAACACGGCCGCATTTTTGCCGAACGAGCCATTGACGATCTCCTCGAGGGACTTGCCCTCCCACTCAGTGCCTTTGAGCGCGTTGTTGCCGTTGTTGACATAAGCCAGGTGATGCTTGTCGTGGTGATATTCCAGCGTTTCGCGCGACATGTAGGGGCCAAGCGCATCGTAAGCGTAGGGCAGATCGGGTAGCGAAAAACTCATGGGACGGCTCCTTGGCTAGGGGTGATTGTCCAGTGGAAGCCGAAGGACGATACATCCTGTCGGAGGCGAAACTTTAGCGGCGCGCTTCGAACATCGCAACACGGCCGGATCCGCGAGCTGGCGCAGGGGGCGACGTCCCAAATGAGCCTTTCTCTCGCCCGCGTCATCCACTATGTGTTGTCCAAGACAACACAGGATCCTGCTTCCGCGATGACGCTCGTCGAGGAGATCCGCGCCTTCAACAGGTTTTACACGCGGGAGATCGGCCTCCTGGAGGGGATCTGCCCGCCAGCGACCTTTCCCTTCCGGAAGCCCGCGTCCTCTATGAGCTGGCGACCGACGAGGGCGAGGGTCGGACCGCCGCCGACGTCGGCCGCGCGCTCGGCATGGACAAGGCGCATCTGAGCCGGATCGTCGCCCGCTTTCGCGACCGCGGCCTCGTCCGGGGCCGGGCCAGCCTGCGGCACCGAAGACATGTGCTCCTGTCGTTATCCGAAGCGGGCCGGCGGAAGTTCGCCGCGCTCGAGGCCGGGACGCGGGCGCAGATGGATGCACTCGTCATGCCCCTCGATCTGGATTGGCGCCGGCGCCTCGCCGCAGCCATGCGCGACGTTCGTCTGGCGCTGTCGCGTGACCAGACGGAAGACGATCGGGTCAGCCTGAGGGATCCGGCGCCGGGCGACATCGGCTGGATCATCCATCGCCAGGCCGTCCTCTACAACCGGGAGTACGGCTGGGACTGGACCTACGAGGGACTGATCGCGGAAATCCTCGGCAAATTCGTCGCCGGGCACAACCCCGCGCGCGAAGCCGCCTGGATCGCCGAGCTTTGCGGCGTCATCGTCGGCTCGGTGTTTCTCGTCCGCAGCGATGATCCGGCGGTCGCCAGGCTCAGGCTGCTCTATGTCGAGCCGGCAGTTCGGCGCCTGGGTGTCGGACGCATGCTGGTGGACGCCTGCGTTGCGCGCGCCCGCGCGATCGGCTATCGCCGGCTGACGCTCTGGACCAACGACGTGCTGACCGCCGCCCGCCGCCTCTATGAGGCGGCAGGCTTTCGTCTGGAGGGCGAGGCGCCGCACCATTCGTTCGGACGCGACCTCGTCGGGCAAACTTGGACGCTTGCGCTCGAATGACGGCGCGCCGTCGTATTCCAGAGCGACCTTGAAACGCGGCGTCTGGTTTGCGGGCGGCGCAATCCACTCGACGGAAAAGACTTACAGCGCCTTTCTCGCCTTCGACGAAAAAGACAACGGCATGCGCGGATGTCCATCGGGAAGCCGCCACAGCCGATGGGAGGCAGGCGTCAGCATGCGCGCACCCTGCCAAGGCAAGACCTCGTGCTCGCGAAACATCGTGATCGTGAAGCCCACGTCGATAAGTACGCTGAAGATCGCGGACAGGGACTGGATCCACTCCCCGAGTTGATTGATGGACCATTACGGTCGGGTCGCCGGTGTAGGTGGTCGAATTAACGAATGCCAGCGGCCGGTCCGCGGGCGTTTTGAAATCGTGGGTCGGCGCGAGTTTGCCGGCCTCCTCCTCCAGAATGCTGAAGCAAGGGTGGGCGTCCGCAAAGTAGAGCTGCCCTCCGGGCGCAAGCACGGACGCAATCACGCTAGCCCAGACCCTGATATCGGGGAGCCAGCAGATTGTCCCCCAGGTGGCAAACACCAAATCGAACAATCCAGGCGTCAGGCGTGGAGCTTCGTCCACGGTCCCTTCGACGAATCGGGTCTCCAGACCGGTTTCGTTTGCGAGCTCTCGCGCGACGTCGAGCGCTGCGCTCGAAAAGTCGATTCCGGTGACCAGGGCCCCCCGCCGCACGAGGCAGAGCGTGTCGCGCCCGATGTGGCATTGCAGATGGAGGACGCGCTTTCCAGAAATATCGCCGAGTTCGGCGGCTTCGATCGCATGAAGAGCGTCATCTCCCGCACGATACCGGTCGAGCATGTAGTCGCCGGTTATACCGCGCGCATGGATCGCGGCGCGCTCGTTCCAATTCAGGCGATTGACCTCGATCGGATCGAGCATTGACTGCTTCCGCCTTCGTGGCGTACGCGCTGCTGACCGCGATCTACTCCCGCCCTCTCGCCGCATCAAGCGGCGACGGCGCTCGGCGAGAGCGCTAAAACAGGCTCAGCTGTGCCCCGGCCTCATTCGCAGCAGGCGCGGGCTTGCGGAAAAGGTCGGTGCGCAAGCTTCGCCTCGTCTCGCTCAGGCCCAGGCGTTGCGCGGCCATTTCGAACCGACGGCCGATCATCCAGGCGTAAGGACCGGAGCCCGCCATGCGGCGGCCCCACTGGGCCTCGTAGTCCTTGCCGTTGCGCATCGACTGCATGAGCGAGACCGCGCGGCCCAGCCGGTCAGGGAAGTGAACCTGGAGCCATTCGCGGAACATGTCGCGCAATTCGAGCGGCAGGCGCAGCACGACATAGCCGCCCTCGCGGGCGCCGGCGGCATGGGCGCGAGTCAAAATCTTCTCGATCTCGGAATCGTTGATCGCCGGAATGATCGGCGCGACCATCACGCCCGCCGGCACGCCGGCCTCGTTCAGCGTCCCGATCGCCTCGAGCCGCTTCTCGGGCGTCGGCGCCCGAGGCTCCATCTTGCGCGCGAGCTCGCGGTCGAGCGTCGTCACCGACAGAAAGACTTTCACCAGCCCGTCGCCCGCCATCTCGGCCAGAATGTCGAGATCGCGCAGGACGAGGTTCGACTTGGTCACGATGCTCAGTGGATGGCGCGTCCGCTGGAGGACCTCGAGGAGCGAGCGGGTGATGCGGAATTTTCGCTCGATCGGCTGATAGGGATCTGTGTTGGTGCCGAAGGCGATCACGCCGGCCGCGTATTTGGGCGCCGCGAGCTCGCGTTCGAGCAGCTCGGCCGCGCCCCGCTTGGCGAACAGCCGGCTCTCGAAGTCGAGCCCGGGCGACAGGCCCATGTAAGCGTGCGTCGGTCGGGCGAAACAGTAGAAGCAACCGTGCTCGCAGCCGCGGTAGGGATTGATCGAGCGGTCGAAGGGAATGTCGGGCGAATCGTTGCGGGTGATGATGGCCCTGGGCGTCTCCCAGGTCACCGCGGTTGCAAGCGGCTGCGCCTCCTCGCGCATCCAGCCGTCGTCGAAATCTTCGCGCGCGAAAACCTCGAAACGGCCGGAGGCGTTGGTTGCGGCGCCCCGACCGCGCCTGCGCTCCTGCTGCACGAGGCGGTCGGCGATCGCTGTCACAGCGTGTCGGGAATGACCGGCCGGCGATTGGGCGGAAACGGGAGTCATGGATCATGCTCCGGAGTTGGATTGGAACAAAACATGAACTCGCAGATAGTCTCTCGCGTTCGGCGCGTCAAGTCCGCTTCGGATTTCGAGGTGGCCCAAAGCGATCTAAAAGTGGGGCGCGCCCATTCGGAGGCGGACGATGCAGCGGAGAAGACTCGGCGCGAGCGGACCGGAGGCCGGCGCGATCGGCCTCGGAGCTATCGGCATTGTCGGACCTCCACGGACCCGTCGACCGGGCCGAGAGCATCGCCACTATCCGCTCAGCCCTCGAGGCAGGCGCGACGCTGATCGACCCGGCGACTTCAGCGGCGGGCCGCCACAAAATGCCGATCGCCGAAGCCTTGCCATCGCCAGGGCGAAATAAGAAGGGGCGGCCATAAGGACCGCCTTTTCACCCACCCGCTGGCCGGTCCTGATTAGGCGGATGGCGCCGGTCGAACAAGCTCGACATCGCGAGCCTGGAATGCAATCGGTCCATCCCTGCTCTGGTCGTCGGCGGCGGCGTCGTCGACCCACACCCAAGTGCGCGATGCGGCGATGACCTTGTAGCGATGATC
>DASRSL010000041.1:0-19176 GCA_035656495.1 Roseiarcus sp. | reverse complement strand
TCCTTGAAAAGGCCCAAAACGGCAATGGGAGGCTCTTGTCTGGAGTTGGCCTGGATTTGGCGTCGGCGCCGTATTCTCTTGGGGTCGCCGCCGCAGCCGCGCGGGATTGGCGCCGTCCTGGATCAAGGCGGAGCGGGTCTTTCGTCACAAATGGCGCCTTCTGCAATGACCGCCGCAAGAGAGGGGTCCCGTACGACGGCTTCCGCATTGAGGCGCGCACAAGCCGCTTCTATCGCATCTTGCAAACGAGCGGTGAAATCGTCCCGATCGAGTCCGGGCGCGATCGGCGGCAGATACTCGATAACAGCCACGCCCGGCCGGCGCATGAACCCCCTTCTTCTCCAGAATAGACCTGTATTCACTGCCACTGGCAGACAGGGCGCTTCCGATCCGGCGTAGATGGCGGCGACCCCCTGTCTGTATCTCGGCGGCGCGCCGGGGGGACGTCGAGTGCCTTCCGGAAAAATGAAGATCTGTCGCCCTGCGGCCAGAACGGGCTTCGCGGCGGCGGCGATCTGATGCAAAGCCTGCCGTCCCCGGGCCCGGTCGATCGAGATCTGCTTCGAAAAGATGAGATAGAGGCCAAACAGCGGGATGTAGGTTAGTTGCCGCTTGAGTATAATAGCAAAATCTGGCGTATATTTGAGCAGAGCGAATGTCTCCAGGAAGGACTGATGCTTGGCTGCGATCAGAACGCCGCCGCGCGGGATATTCTCGGCGCCGCGGTATTCCAACTTCAGGCCGCAGATATGCTCAAGAAGCCAGACCGATACGCCGCGCCAAACTGAGGCGAGTGCAAATATCCCTCGCCGACCGGCCAAAATTGTCGGCAAACCCACGATCATCAACACGACAAGCGTTATGTAAAAGAGAAGGTTGAACGCAACGGATCGAACAACGAGCATTGCCCCCGCCAATCCTTCAAAACGGGAACGGGAGTCTGTTGTCACTGGAGTCCACCCAGGTGTCGTAAGACGATTGCCCGGGAGACCAGGCCAGTGAGAACGGTTACGGCAACGCCGATCAAGATTAACGCCGCGTATCCCGTCGGGTTGAGCGCAAAGGACCCGAACAGAGCGGCGATTTGTGCGCCGCCCGTCGACCCGGTCGTCCATCGAAATAGGGCGGCGGCAGCCAAGAAGAACGCCATCGCCGACGAATCCCCTATCAGAGCTCCCCGGAGTCCAACGTTAAGGAAATGAATCTCAAACTCCCTGGCGACGAAGCTGTCGGAAGCCCCGACGAAATGCAGCACCTCGACAATCTCGCGATTCGCAACGACTGCGCCGCGAGTCGCGAAGCCGATCGCGATGGCCATCGCAACAATCATGAGGGCGAAGGAGGCGGCGGCGAGAGCGACGACCGCGCCGGCCATTGTTCTGATGCGACCGGCCCAAATTCGGCGATCGCTGAGGGAGGCCTGGGGAACCGAACGCGCCAGAGCCTCGCGGAATCGGGCCACGTCGTCTTCAGAAGCTCCCTGTATGTCGACGACGAGAATCCGAGGAATGGGCAGCAAGCTCAGGTCGAGTCCGTCGCCCAGCCACGGCTGCAGAAGTTTACCCGATTCTGCGGCAGAATAGACACGGACGTGCGTCACGCCGCGCGCTTGCGCCGCGACCAGAGCCGCCTTGGAAACGAGGCTTTCGACGTCATCCCCGGCGCCGGGTTTCACCTGGATCGTGACCTGCCGCAGAACATCGGATCGCCAGCTCTGCGACGCTTGCGCCAAAAGCAAAGCGCCGCCGGCCGTCAGGCACGCCAGGAAGGTCATGATCGCTATCACGGCCACGAGCGCACGTCCGGCGACCGACTCCCGCGGAATAAGCGGCATGGGCCGGTTCAGAGCAGCTTGGGGCGCAAGCGCGAGCCGCCTGTCGTGCGCCGCCTCCTTCATGTCGAAGCGCCGTCGAAGGACATGAGCTTTCCATTACCAACAACGAGACGGCGCGCGAAAGCGAACTGATCCATGAGCGGCAGGTCATGGGTTGCAATGACGACCGCCGTTCCGAGGCGGTGCAACTCGATGAACAGCCGCAGAAGCCGGCGCGCGAGCCCGGGGTCGACGTTTCCAGTCGGCTCATCGGCGAGAAGCAGCTCCGGGCGGACGATGAGCGCCCGAGCAATTGCGGCGCGCTGCTTCTCGCCGCCCGACAGAATGACCGGCGAGGCGTTGATTCGGTCGCCAAGACCGACCCAGCGAAGCAACTCGACGACTTCGGGGCGGTAGTCCGATTCCGCCCGGCCCATTGCGCGTAGCGGAAGCGCAACGTTCTCGTAAGTCGTCAGGTGGTCGAGCAGGCGGAAGTCCTGGAACACGACCCCGATCCGCCTACGCAGCGCCGTAATCTGCTCCATGCTCAATGTCGCCGCGTCCTGCCCGAAGATGTGTATCGTTCCGCGCGTCGGTCGGAGCGACAGCAACATCAGTCTCAGGAGGGTGGTCTTGCCGGCGCCGGACGGACCGGTGACGAACTGGAAGCTTTGCGCGGCAATGGAGAAATTGAGGTCACTGACGACCTCGGGCCCCATTCCATAGCGCAAACCGACGTTTTCAAACCGTAACAAGTGATCCCCGGGACGGCTAAAGCCGCACTCGTTGCATGCGGCTTTAGCTATTATTCCGGGCGAGCGCCAGTGCTCGCATTCTGCACGGCAAAAGGAACGCGGCGCCGATCTTGCGCGGCGAGAAGATTGTGGGCAAGCTTTCAAGGGACGAGCAGCGCCGAGCGGCGCGGCAAGGCATTCCACAGCGAGCGCACATCGGCTGGCTTTTGAACATTCCCAAGCCCCGATCGGGCAGAGTGCCGCGATTTCTGGAGGACTTCCTTGTTTGAAAGTCGGTTTCAATCATTTGCCGAATTGGGAGGTCCCGAAAATCGCAATGAGCGGTTGGCGGAACTGCGCCGCGAATTGAAGAAACTCGGCACACAGGGGGTCATCGTTCCTCGGGCTGACGAACATCAGAACGAGTACGTTCCGGCGAACGCGGAGCGGCTGCTCTGGCTCACCGGTTTTGCCGGATCGGCGGGAATTGCGGTCGTGCTGAAGGACAAGGCGGCGTTGTTTGTCGACGGGCGTTATACCGAGCAAGCAAAATTGCAGGTCGACAGGTCTGCGTTCGAACTGCGGCATTCAATCAATGATCCGCCGGTCAAATGGATCGCGCGGAACCTGAGACCTGGCGACACGCTCGGTTACGACTCGCGCCTCCATACTCCGGACTCGGTGTCGAGATTTTCCTCGGCTTGCCGTGAGGCTCAGGCGCATCTGATCAGCATCGCCCCCAATCCGATCGATACGATCTGGAAAGATCGCCCCGCCCCTCCGCTGGGCGTTATTACGCAACACAAGTTGCGTTTTGCAGGTGAAGGCGCCGCAGCCAAGATCGCGGATGTCCGAAAGGCTCTCGGCGGCGTAGACGGATTGCTTGTAAGCGATCCGCACAATCTGGCGTGGCTGTTCAATATTCGCGGCGGCGACGTGTCCCATACGCCGTTGCCGCTCGGCTTTGCCTACGTTCGGAGCGAGGGGCGGCCGATCCTTTTTCTGGACTCTCGGAAGCTTTCGGACGCCGTTCGGGATGGTCTCGGCGAACTCGCCGAACTGCTCGAGCCGAACGCCCTCGAACCATTCGTTCGTGAGCTCGGCCAGGATGGCGCGCGCGTCGCCTTCGACGCCACGACGGCGCCGGTTTTTCTCACCCAAACCCTGGAAAAGGCGGGCGGGAGCGCGGAAATCGGCAAGGACCCAATCTCGCTGAGGAAAGCGGTAAAGAACAAGGCGGAACTCGCAGGGGCAAGGGCCGCACATCAACGCGACGGCGCGGCGATGGCGCGGTTTCTGTCTTGGATCGACGCGGAAGCGGCTCGCGGAAAACTGACGGAAATCGATGCGGTCAATGCCCTGGAGACCTTTCGACGGGCGACCGGGGCGCTGAAGGATATTTCATTTCCGACGATCGCCGCCGCGGGGCCGAACTCCGCCCTGCCCCATTACCGCGTCACTCTGTCGTCAAACGCGCTCCTTGGCCGGGGATTGTTTCTTATCGATAGCGGCGGACAATACGAGGACGGCACGACCGACATAACGCGGACGATCGCAATCGGGCGACCAACGCGCCTCACGCGGGATCGCTTTACGCGCGTCTTGAAGGGGCACATCGCGATTGCGCGTGCGGTGTTTCCAAAAGGGACCACCGGGGCGCAAATCGACGCGCTGGCCCGGCTCCCTCTTTGGCGTGTCGGGCTGGATTTCGACCACGGCACCGGTCACGGCGTCGGCTCATATCTTTCCGTACACGAGGGACCGCATCGGATCTCGAAAAAAGCGGAGACGCCCCTCTTGACGGGTATGATCTTGTCGAATGAGCCCGGCTTTTATCTGGCGGGCGAATTCGGAATTCGGATCGAAAATCTGGTGGTCGTCGAACCCCGAATAACCGCCAACTCCTACAGCGACATGCTCGGATTTGAGACCCTTACGCTTGCCCCGATCGATTTGCGGCTCATTGAATGGAAATTGCTGGAGCCGGAGGAGATCAAGTGGCTCAACGATTATCATGTCCGCGTGCGTAAGGCGTTATCGCCTCTGGTCGATACCCCGACCCGACGTTGGCTCGCGATCGCAACGCGGCGCAGCGAGTTTGCAAATAGCACTCATTGACGCAAAAAGGCGGAAATCGGCGTATGCCGCCCGATGCCGTCCTCGTAAAGGATTGTTCGAAGTTGTGCTTTTCATCGGCGGAAATTATAGATCGGCGTGTGGCTTTGTGTAATCAGGTTGCGGCCCGCGTCGCCAAAAAGAGCATGGTTCTTCGTTTCGCCGCTAAAGTCAGAGCGGTCGTCCAGAACTCGGGAATTGGATCGGCGCATCGTGACGGCTCTCGACGTTCGGGCCCTGCGAGAGTTCTACAGCTCTCAACTTGGAGAAGTGACGCGGAGACTCGTTGGCCGGGTGATCCGGTCACGATGGGCAAATACATCCAACTTAACAATCGCCGCGTTGGGATACGGATTGCCTTACCTTGATCGGTTCCGTGACCGCGCCCGCCGCTGCATCGCATTGATGCCGTCACAGCAAGGAGTTGTGGCATGGCCGGACCAGCGGGGATGCGCGTCCACGCTCGTGTGGGCGGACATGCTGCCGCTGCCTGACGCCTCCGTGGATCGTCTGCTTGTCACGCACGCTCTCGAGGCGGTCGAGCGACCCGAGACTCTCCTCGAGGAAGTGTGGCGCGTCACCGCCGGCGAGGGGCGCGTGATCATCGTCGTCCCTTCCCGCCGCGGCATTTGGGCCCGCGCTGACCGAACGCCCTTTGGCCAGGGCTCGCCCTACTCCAGAGCCCAATTGCGGGAGCTGCTCAATCGCGCGATCCTCTCGCCGATTTTCTGGGGCGAAGCGCTGTATTTCCCACCAATACCCAAGAACTATATCGTACGCTCGGCTCCTGCGATCGAGCGACTCGGAGCTGCCCTTAGCTTTCCATTCGCCGGCGTGCACATTGTCGAAGCAATAAAACAAGTTCACCGGCCAGTTGGCCGACGCGCAGTGATCAGGAGACGACTTTCGCCAATGCGGCCGGCCCTGCCGCCACAACCTATTCCCCCCTCCGGATTCTTCGGGGATTAGGTCGCTGCGGGCCCCGGAAGAAGATGTTGCCAGATAGGGTCAGATCAGAGCGATCATCCATGCAGCCTTATTCCTCGGCACTACACAGCCCGACCGATCGACCCACTTGCACTCAGAACAACATCTTGGGCGATGTCGACCGCGATTGTGCTGGGTTGTTTCATGATTGGCTCCTTTTAAGTTGTTTTCCAATGAGCCAACTTTGGCGGATCAACGCCGGGCGATCCACCCCATCGTGCAAGAGGCGACCTGGGCCTGACCCTAACGAGTTTGACCCGGCGACGAGCCAATCCCTTGGATCTCAGGGCGCCGGCGCCGGACCGCCTCGCTCACGCTCGCAATGATGATGGTCCCGCGAGCCACGCCGCGAGCGCGGCGTAGAGCGCGATCGCGGCGCTGGCGACCACGTCCCAGCCGGCGAGCGACACGCCGAAAATGCGCAGCGCCGGCTCGTCGCAGCGGATCACCGGCTCCGCGTTGATCGCTTTCGCCAGGTCGTTGACGTTGACAGGGGCGGTCAGCGAGCCGGTGCAGGCGGCTGGGCCCTGCCACCAGTGCTGCTCGACCCCGACATGGTAGAAGGCGAGCCCAGTGTTGGCGAGAAAGATGAGCGCAAGCAGGACGAACAGCGCCCGCGCGGCCACGTGCGCGGAGCGGCTCGCGAGCCAAGCGGTCAGCGCGGCGATCGGCGCTCCCGCGTAGTAGGCGTAGCGCTCCATGAAACAGAGCTCGCACGGCCTGACGCCGAACTCCTGGAAGGTCCAGGCCGCGGCGAGAATCGCCAGCGCTGCTAGCAGGATCAGCAGCGCGCGGCCGGTCTGCGACGGCGGCAGGACGAGATCGATCGGGCTCATCAGAACACCTTGACCGCGATGACGAAGCCGGCGACGACGAGAGCGACGAAGCCGGCGAGCGCCGCGGCGAAATTCCGCTCAATCGCCCGGCGCACAGGCTCACCCAACCACCTGAGCGCCCCCGCCACCAGGAAGAACCGCACGCCCCGCGTGACGACCGAGAGCGCGACGAACAGCGGGAAACTGTAGCCGAGGAGGCCGCTCGTGATGGTGATGAGCTTGTAGGGGATCGGCGTCGCCCCCTTGATGAGAATGACCAGCCAGCCCCATTGCGCGTACGTCTGTCTCAGCGCCTCCATCTTCGCGCCATAGCCGTAGAGATCGACAAGCCAAAGGCCGATTGTGCCGTAAAGCATCGCGCCGATCGCATAGCCGAACATTCCCCCGACGACCGAGGCGAGGGTCGCGACTTGGGCGAACCGCCAGGCGCGGCGAGGCTCGGCGAGCACCATCGGCGCGAGCAGCACGTCGGGCGGAATCGGAAAGAACGAGCTCTCGGCGAAGGCGACCGCCGCCAGCGACGCTTCCGCATGCCGGCTTTGGGCGAGCGCCTTGATTCGAGCGTAGAGCGAATCGAGCATGGATATCCTCAGCCGCGGCGACTTTTACGCGTTCGTCCGCGCCCCGTCCATCGACCCTGGACGAATGGAGCGGCGGCGCCGCAGGCGATGGAGGAGCCGGAGCGTTGACCCTGCGCCGCGCGGCGGTCTATAGGATGGGCGCGGGCCCCTATGGCGGAACTGGTAGACGCGTCCGACTCAAAATCGGATTCCGCAAGGAGTGCTGGTTCGATTCCGGCTAGGGGCACCAGCGGGTAGCCAATTCTGTTCGCAAACCGTAGGGTTGACGCAATTCACGTGACGCCAGTGCCACGTCTTGCGACTCACGCGAGATTACGCTTCTTCTGCTCGTATCGTTCATTGGGGATTTCCCGCGCAGCGTACCTGCGCTCCAGGATCTCGCGGGCGATCGGCCCCGATGATCGGCGTTCCATGTTTGAGTCCCCGCAGAAGAAACACGGCGACCCCCACAACGATCGCGATCAGCAACAACGGCCCTAAACCGAAAAGCGGCCTGCCCCATCCCATTCCTCCGGCCCCATCTGATCATGACGGCCTCTCTATCGCTGTCCTCGCCCTCTAAAGCCGCACCCAGCGCAGCCTGAGCGCATTGCTGACGACGGTGACCGACGACAGCGACATCGCGGCTGCGGCGATGACCGGCGACAGCAGCAGGCCGAACACGGGATAGAGAACCCCAGCGGCGATCGGCACTCCCGCCGCGTTGTAGAAAAAGGCCCAGAACAGGTTCTGACGGATGTTGCCCATCGTCGCATGCGACAGCCGGCGCGCGCGGACGAGACCCTGAAGATCGCCTTGCAGGAGCGTGACACCGGCGCTTTCGATGGCGACGTCGGTTCCCGTGCCCATCGCCACGCCGATGTCGGCCGCCGCCAACGCCGGAGCGTCGTTGACGCCGTCGCCGGCCATCGCGACCACGCGGCCCTCGCCCTTGAGGCGCGTCACCGCTTCCGCCTTGTGATCGGGCAGGACTTCGGCTTCGACGTCGGTGATGCCGAGCTTCGCCGCCACCGCCTCGGCGGTCGTGCGGTTGTCGCCGGTCACCATGACGACCCGGATCCCTTCGGCGACGAGGTCGCGCACGGCCTCAGGCGTCGTCGCCTTGACAGGATCTGCGATGCCTAGGATTCCGGCCGCCTTGCCGTCGACGGCGATGAACACCGCGGTCGCGCCCTCGCGGCGCAACGCGTCGGCCTCGGCGCTGAATGCTTTGGCGTCGACCCCGATCTCTGACAGGAAGCTGGCGCTGCCGATCGCGATCGCGCGTCCCAAAACCTTGCCGACGACACCCTTGCCGGCGGGCGCGTCGAATTCTGACGGGTCGACGAGCGCGAGCCCCTGCTCTTTGGCCGCCGCCACGACCGCTGCGGCGAGCGGATGCTCGCTCGAACGCTCCAGGCTTGCTGCGAGCCGCAGCAGAGCGTCAGGATCGAAGCCCGGCGCCGGACGGACGGCGGTGACGCGCGGCTTGCCCTCTGTCAGCGTGCCCGTCTTGTCCACGACCAGCGTGTCGACCTTCTCGAACCGCTCGAGCGCCTCGGCGTTCTTGATCAGCACCCCCGATTGTGCGCCGCGCCCGACGCCGACCATGATCGACATCGGCGTCGCGAGCCCCAGCGCGCAGGGGCAGGCGATGATCAGCACCGACACCGCCGCGACGAGACCGAAGGTGAAGCGCGGCTCCGGACCGAAGGTCGACCAGGCGACGAAGGCGAGCGCGGCGACCGCGATGACCAGCGGCACGAACCAGCCCGACACCTGATCGGCGAGGCGCTGGATCGGCGCACGGCTGCGTTGGGCCTGCGCCACCATTTGGACGATCTGCGCCAGAACCGTGTCGCGACCGACGCGGTCGGCGCGCATGACGAAGCTGCCGCTCTGATTCACCGTGCCGCCGATGATCCGGTCGCCAACGGCCTTTGCGACCGGCATCGATTCGCCGGTGACCATCGATTCGTCGACCGCGCTGCGCCCCTCGACGATCTCGCCGTCGATCGGGACCTTGTCGCCCGGCCGCACCCGCAGGCGGTCGCCGACCGCCACCTGTTCGAGGGGGACGTCCTCGTCGGCGCCGTCGGCCCGGATGCGACGCGCCGTCTTCGGCGCGAGGTCGAGAAGCGCGCGGATCGCAGAACCCGTTCGTTCCCGTGCGCGCAGCTCGAGCACCTGGCCGAGCAGCACGAGCACGGTGATGGCCGCTGCGGCCTCGAAGTAGACGGGGGCCGCGCCGTCCGTCTCGCGAAAAGCCTGCGGAAAGACGCCGGGAGCGAAGGTGGCGATCACGCTGTAGACCCAGGCGACGCCGGTCCCCATGGCGATCAGCGTAAACATATTGAGGTTGCGCGTCCTGAGCGACGCCCAGCTTCGCTCGAAGAACGGCCAACCCGCCCAAAGCACGACCGGCGTCGCGAGCGCGAACTGGATCCAGTTCGACGCCTGCTGGCCCACGACCGGGCCGACGCCTAGCAGATGGCCAGCCATTTCGAGGACGAAAACCGGAGCCGCAAGCGCGAGCCCGGTCCAGAACCGCCGCGTCATGTCGAGGAGCTCTTGGCTCGGCCCGGTTTGCGTAGTAGCGACCTCCGGCTCCAGCGCCATGCCGCACATCGGGCAGGCGCCAGGCCCAAGCTGGCGAACCTCAGGATGCATCGGGCAGATGTAGACGGCGCCCGGGGCCGCCTCCGCCGGCTTGGCCGGTTGCGGCGCGAGGTATTTCATCGGCTTGGCGACGAACTTTTCCCTGCAGCGCGCGCTGCAGAAGGAATAGGTCGCGCCGGCGTGATCGGCCTTATATTTCGCGGTCGTGGGGTCGACCGGCATGTTGCAGACGGGATCTTCGACCTCCCCGACAGACCCGCTATGGCCGTCACCGCCCCGGCGCGAATGCAAGACGTGCCCCGAAGGCCTCCCGCCGGCGGCCTGCACCCCGCCAGCGACGTAGCGCGCCGGATCGGCGAGGAACTTCTCGCGGCAGCTATTGCAACAGAAGTAATAGGTCGCGCCGGCGTGATCGGTCTTATGCTTTGCGGCCGCGGGATCGACCGGCATGCCGCAGACCGGGTCCTTCGCCTGCGCCTTTTCAGTTTCGATCAGGCCCATCGAGATTGCCTTCTCTGCTTTTCAGGCGACGCCGTAGACCTTCCCATCATAGGAAGGTCAAGGGGCAAGATTGTCGCGGCCGAAGAACATCGGCGCGGCGGCAAGCATCGCTATCAGGATGGTTCGCCGTTACGAGGCTCGCCCGAGCGAGGCTCAAACGCAACCCACCCTTGGGCGGCAACCACTTTCGAAGCCTGGATCGAGCCGCACATGCAATAGAAAAAGGCCGCCCGTAGGCGGCCATAATCTCTCCCCGTCGCCGTCCCACGTCGCACAAACGCGCGGTGCCCTGTTGACGACCGTATTGCAACCGGACGCGTTGTCAAGGGCTCGTAGAAAAATATCACCACGAAGCTGACGCCGTCTCGCCACGATCTCGGCCACAAGTTCCACTTATTGTGACCCGCTTCGCCGTGCGGCAGGTGGCGTTCGCGCGGCGCGCGCGCAGAGTGGGGATTGGCTGGCGTCGACTTGTCGGTATCCGTGCCGGAGAGAGAAGATGCTTGACCTGATTGAGATTGAACTGCCAAGAATCCGTAAAATGGCGGAACATGCGGATAACAGATTCCTTGTGTATCTCATAGACATGGCCATCCTGGAGGCCGGTCGCGTTGCCCGAGCCAACGCGATGGCCAATCGAGAATTTTCCACTGAAGGTTACCCCTCCATCGCGGTCACGTCCTGACCCCTCGCCGCACTATTGACGATTGCGTCGCGCGCGTCGCCGAATGTCATAAGGCAGGCGTTCAGCGCGCCGTCCGGTGGAGTTTACCATCCGAAAAGATCTTCGGCTTGTCGAGCGACGCGAATAAAGCGCAAAAGCAAGCTCGCTCTCGGCCGGCGCGGTCGCCCGGCCATAGGTTTCGGCCTGCTTAAAGCGTCATTGCGGTCGCGGGCGAAAGCGATTTTCGCCTTTGCGCCCGCGCTTGACCGCTTTCGCGAGGTCCAGGTCAAGCGTCGCCGGCAACATCGTCTAGCGCCCCACCGTGCGCGCCGCCGCTGTCAGCTGCTTGAGGAGATGGGGGGTGAGTTCGGTCGTGACCGGCAGGCCGTGCGCGCGCTCGAAATCGCGAAGGGCGCTCCCGGTCGCCGCCCCTTCGACTCCGTCGGCCTTGATCTGATAACCGAGTCTCGCGAGCGAGCTCTGCGCCGCCTGGATCACGCGGGACTGGTCGCCATCGATGCTGCCGCCGCGCAGGAACTCGCCGATCTGATCGGACCCGCTTGCCGTCTCGCCGGCCGTCGCGGACCTCGCCGGCGCGGGCGAAGGCGCCTGCGGGGAAGCCGCGGGAGCGGCGCCCGCCGCAGCCTGCGGCCGGACGGGAAGCGGCTTCGAAGGCGCCGGCGAGGCGCGGCGCCACGTGGGGCCGAAGAGCGGGGCGGGATGCCGCTCCCGTTGGAGCAGGAGCGCATTGATGCCGATCCCGGCGAGTAGCGCCGAGAAAGCCGCGCCGGCGTAGACGCGCGCCGGCAGAACCCGGGCGCGATCCACGAGACGCCGGACGATCCCCCGCCCGCCCGTCGACTTGGCTGGCCGCGCCAGAATCGAATCGTTTCGCGTGCGCGCCAGCGCTTCAGACATCTCGGCCTCCCGGCCCGGCATATCCGGACGCTCCCGGTTCCGCCCGTCTCGCCTGAGCCGCGGGCGCCGTTTCGTCAAGACGTCCAAGCGATCGACCGGCGAGGCAAACCATCTTCAAGCGTCCTCATTTCGTCTTCGCGCCGTTGACGGATCGGTCCCGCCCCCGCGGATCGCTCTTAGCGCCTGATCCGTGACTCGGGTGCGCAAAGACAAGATCGAGGCGCTCCGACGGGCCACCGGCGCTGACGTTACGCGCTTTTGTATTAAACGCTGATGAAATTTGGCGCGGGCGCCGCCCGCCCTACGCCTGCAGGCCGGGGGGTGTCTGGGCCAGAAGGTCGAGCAAGAGCGGCGCGAGATCGGGCGCGTCGGCCTTGCCCGGCGCGACGTCCGACAGGCGGTGTTGAGCCAGATTCGCCATTCCATAGGCGGCGCCGAAAATGAGCGCCGAGATCTGCTCAGGGTCGCCGCATTTGAGCTCGCCCGCCTGTTGGGCGGTCCGAACCAGGCTGGCGACGGCCCCGAACGCCTTTCGCACTTCGGCCCCAAGCGGGCTTTCCTCACGGCTGATCTCGAGGAGGAACCGATAACGGACCGGAAAGCGCCGGGCGAACTCGAAATAGGCCCGCACCAGCTGATCCAAGGCCGCGAAGGGCGAGCGTGCCTCACGCTCGGCCTTTTCGAGAGCGGAATTGAAGTAGTCGAGGTTGGCCCGCACCATGGCTTCGAGCAGGGCGCGCTTGTCCTCGTAATGGCGATAAGGCGCGGACTGAGAGATGCCTGCGGCGTCCCCGACCGCGCGAAGCGTCACCGCCGCGGGCCCGCCCGCGTCAAGCAGCCGCATGGCGGAATCCAGAATACGCTCTTTGGTCGATGGCGTTACTGACATATGACACACAGCCCGTTTGGCGCGCCAGCCCTGATGATTATTTGCAACCTGACAGATTGTGTTTACCCACAATCCTCGCCGTTTTCAACCGGGACAAAACAGGAAAACAGGCGCAATCTGACAAACATCGCCGGCAGGGCGGCGGATGCTACGCCTGGCGCTACTCATCGTTGCTCGCGTTGAGATCCTCAAGCGGGATGGTCTCCGGCTGGCGGCCTTGTCTCAGCCTGACGCCGCAGCCGCCGCCGTTCTCGGCGATGAATTCGACGCCCGCCGACTGTAGGGCGGCAACGATTCGGACGACGCCGTCGGCGTGTCCGACAGCTTGGCCGGCATGCGTTTCTAGCCGCCGGATCGTCTGCAAGGAAACGCCCGCCGCCGCGGCGAGCACTGTCGGCGACCATCCGAGCAGGGCCCTCGCAGCCTTGATCTGTCGCATCGATACGCTCGGCGTCGCCAATGTCCCGTCCTTCAAAAGAAGCCGAAGGTATCCAGGATTTCGACCCTGGTCGCAAGCTACGGTCTTTTCCGTTGGTCGCATAGAGGAAGCCCGGTGCTGGCATCATGCCCGGGCGGCCCATCCGGCAAGAGGAGCGACGCGCCCTCACCTCAGATAATCCGCGCATCTCTGCACGGGACCCGCGTCGGCTCCCCATGGTTGGATGGGAACGGCGGAAGTGGAATTCTTCGGCGAGCCTTCGATCAGCTTGTCGCTGTAGGTCATGTACACCAAGATGTTCCGTCTCGTGTCGCATCCCCTGACGATCTGCATTTTCTTGAAGAGGATCGACCGTCGTTCGCTGAACACGACGTCACCCTGGGAAAATTTTTCCTTGAACCTGATCGGGCCGTATTGGCGGCAGGCGAGCGAGATGTCGGACGTCTGTTCGGCAAGGCCCAAGGCCCCGGAGATGCCGCCCTTTTCCGGAGTGGTGTAGTGGCACGCCACCCCTTCGACGACCGGATCGTCGATGCCGTATACCGCGAGCTTGTCGTTCGGGGTCAGGAATTTGAACGTCGTCGATTTGCGGAAAATCAGGTCCGGATCCAGCGAATCGGCCCTGGCCGGCAGGAGCGGCGACCAAAGAAACAACAACGCCGCGACCAACGCCGCGACCAAGGCGGCCCTCCGCAATCTGTACATCCTCAGCTCGCTCGCTTTTCGGGTTGGCGTGAAGCCGGAACATAGGGGCCTTTCGCGGTCCCGCCAATTCTCTGCGACGTCGTCTGGAGGCAAGTCGACGCCGACTGGCGTGACCCGCTCGAACTGAGCTCGTCCTCGCGCATCGGCGTGTCCGGTCTCTCTAAGACCATTCGGCAGTCCGACGCTCCACCCGGTGGCGGCGCTCGGGCGAACGTGGTTTAAGGCGGCGCTGGCGAAAAGGACTGTTCATTATGGCGGATCATTTCATCCCGCACTTTCACAATGAGCCCGGCGTGCCGACGATCCGGGTTCGCGTCAAGGAATTCATGTGCACGGGCGCCAAGCCGCCACTCGACCACCCGCACATCTTCATCGACATGGGCGGGGACAACGAGGCGGTCTGTTCTTATTGTTCGACCCGCTTCGTGTACGACCCCGAGATAAAGGGCGCGTGCGTTCCGCCCGAATGCGAACTCAACTTGCCTTGAGCGATGAGCCGGCGCGCGATCATATCCGGCGCCGGAATCGGGGGCCTCACGACCGCTCTGGCGCTCTCGGAGGCGAAATTCGACGTCACGCTCTACGAGCGGGCGGCAGCGCTCGAGGAATTCGGGGCGGGGCTCCAGCTGACGCCGAATGCGACGCGCATCCTCGCGCGTCTCGGCGCTCTCGACAGCGTGCGCGCCGTTTCGACGACCCCGGCAGGGATCTCGGCGCTCAGGGGCTCGGACGACGGCGTCCTCATGCGAATGGCGCTGGACGACGCCGAGCGTCGGTGGGGAGCGCCGTATCTCGCCTTGCATCGCGCCGACCTTCAGCGCGCGCTGGCCGATGCCGCCGAGGATCGCCCGAACGTTCGCTTGCAGTTGGGAACGATTGTGGCCGGGGCGGCGACCGACGGCGATCGCGTCGTCGTCGGTCTCAAGCACGGCGCGGCCGCCGTTGAGCGCCGCGCGGATCTCCTCGTCGGCGCAGACGGGCTCCGTTCTCTCATCCGCGAACGTTTGGGACTCGGAGACGCCGACAAGGCGGCGTTCACCGGCCGGGTGGCGTTTCGGGCCACCGTCGATTCGAGGCTTGTCGACTCCCGTTGGACGCGCCCCGAAATCTTCCTGCGCCTCGGCGCGAAGGCCCATCTCGTCCATTATCCGCTGCGCGGCGGATCGGTCGTCAATCTCGTCGCCGTCATCGAGGCGAAGTGGCGGAGCGCCGATAACGATCATCCATGGGACGGAGAGGCCGACCGGCCGGCGCTCGAACGCGCTTTCGCCGGCTGGTCGAGGTCGACCCGGGAGCTTATTGCGACGGCGACGAACTGGCGGGCGTGGCCGCTTTACGGCCGTCCGCCGATCGGAACCTTTTCACTCGGCAGCATCGCGCTCGTCGGCGACGCGGCGCATCCGATGGTCCCGTTTCTCGCCCAGGGCGCGGCGCAGGCGATCGAGGACGCGGGGTCGCTCGGCGCCGCCCTCTCCGAAGCGAGCGGCGTTCCGGCGGCGCTCGCGGCCTACTCGCAATCCCGGGTGGCGCGCGCGACACGGGTCCAGGCCGAAGCCTTGCGGCAAGGCTGCATCTATCACATGAGCGGCCCGGCGGCGCTCGCGCGCGACGTCGCCATGCGGCTGATGGGTCCAGAGCGTCTCAAGGCTCGCTACGACTGGCTTTATGGGGCATAGGGCCTCGCAGTCGTGGCGCCGGCGCCAAGCGGAAGCGGCGCCAATCCCAAATCCATGCCAACTCTTTGCAAGAGCCGCCCATTGTCGTTTTGAGCATTTTCAATGATTTAGACGCGCCAAAGGCGAATATGTCGTTTGGAGTCGGCCCGAACATACATTTTTCTACATGTTATGTCTCGTGCGTTCGAAATTCAAATCCGTCCGGCTAAAGGGTTCGTTCTTGATTTGTACCATACTTTTTGACAATGCGCAAATGAATGCACGCGGAAAAATTCGAGTTCATCGGGTCCCTCCAAGCGCCCGAGCGAGCGCTCCGCGCGGAGGGCGCCGCCGCTGCCGCAAAAGCCCCTGGCGACGTCATCCTTCGGCCGCCGAGCGCCAATCGCCGCAAGAGGAACCAGCGAATTTGCAACGGGCCAGCAGCGAAATTTATTCGAGGGATCAGCGAGCGGAATCGAAAAAACAGCGAGCCTGACGCGACGAAACAGAATCGCGGGGTTAAGGCCCCTGTCCGCCCCCATGAACCAGCAGGCGAACCTCAGTGCAGGATCTGGCTCAGGAACAGTCTTGTGCGGGCGTGGCGGGGATCGTCGAAGAACGGCGCGGGCGCGTTGATCTCGACGATTTCGCCGTTGTCCATGAACACGACGCGGTCGGCAATCTGCCGCGCAAAACCCATCTCGTGCGTCACGACGATCATCGTCATGCCGTCCTCGGCGAGGGCGGTCATCGTATCGAGCACTTCTTTCACCATCTCGGGATCGAGCGCCGAGGTCGGCTCGTCGAACAGCATGATCTTCGGATTCATGCAGAGCGCCCGCGCGATCGCCACCCTCTGCTGCTGCCCGCCCGACAACTGACCGGGATATTTGGAAGCCTGCTCGGGGATCTTGACGCGGGTCAAGAGCTTCATCGCCAGCTCCTCGGCGTCGCGCTTGGGCATCCGGCGAACCCAGATCGGCGCCAGCGTGCAATTCTCGAGGATGGTCAGGTGGGGAAAGAGGTTGAACGTCTGGAAGACCATGCCGACCTCGCGGCGCACCTCGTCGATGCGCTTGACGTTCGGCGTCAGCTCCACGCCGTCGACCACGATCGATCCGCGCTGGTGCTCCTCGAGCCGGTTGACGCACCGGATCAGCGTCGACTTGCCGGATCCCGACGGACCGCAGATGACGATCCGCTCCCCGCGCCCGACCGTCAGGTTGATGTTGCGGAGCGCGTGAAAGCTTCCGTACCACTTGTGGACGGCGACAAACTCTATGGCGGCGTCGCTTTGCGCCAGGATCATCGCTTGCGCCCTTTCGCCAGCCTGCGCTCGACGAAGGCGGAGTACCGGGTCATGCCGTAGCACGCCGCGAAGTAGAACAGTCCGGCGAAAACGTATCCGGTCGCCATGATCGTCGGACCGCTCCACGCCGGATCCTTGAAGGCGTTGTTCATCGCCTCGAGAAAATCGGTCACGCCGACGATCGAGACCAGGGTCGTGTCCATGAACAACCCGACGAAATTGTTGACGATCCCGGGGATGATCATCGTCAAGACCTGGGGCAGGACGACCAGCCCCATCATGAGCGGATAGCCGAGGCCGAGCGCCATCGCGCCTTCATATTGACCACGACCGAGCAATTGCAGTCCGCCGCGCACATCCTCAGCCATATAGGCGGCGGAGAACAGGGCGATGCCGACCAGCGGTCGCAGCAACCGGTCCGGCGTCCATGCTTCAGGCACGAACAAAGGCAGCATGGTATCCGCCATGAACAGGACCGTGATGAACGGCACGCCGCGCACGACTTCGATGAACAGGATGCTCGCCGCCCTGACGACCGGCATCCGTGAGCGCCGCCCCAACGCGAGCAAGACGCCGAGCGGCAGCGAAAAGACGATTCCGACGACCGCGGTCAGCAGCGAAACGAAGACGCCTCCCCAAAGCTGAGAGTCGACGAGGGGAAGGCCGAAGACCGCGGAACCATGCAGCAGAACAAACGCCAGAACCGGATAGGCGACGAAGAACATCAGCGCGCCCAAACCGCGGCGCGGAGCGCCCGTCCAAAGCAGCCATACGATCAATAAAGCGCCGATCGCCTCCACCACGTCGACGCGCCATCGTTCCGCGATCGGATAGGACCCGAAGCGCAGGTAGTCGGATTTTGCGGCGATGAACGCCCAGCAGGCGCCGTCCTGATGCTGTCGGCAGAGAGAGCCGTCGGAGGCGGACCAGACCGCCTTCATCGTCGCCCAACCGATCAACGGCGGCAGCAGCCAGAGCGCGAGCGCGATAAAGACCAAGGTCGTCAGGCTCGAGCCGATCGACGAGAAGAGATTCGTTTTCGCCCAGGCGATCGCTCCCCCAGTGAGGCTCGGAGGAGGGTCTTCCGGCTCGGATCGTTCCCGGACGAAGAGAAGCGCGTCGCTCAATCGGAACTCCCAAGCAGGGCCTTACGATTGCGGTCTACTGACCCCCGGATCAAGTCCGGGGCGCGCCTTTGCCGAGAGGCAAAGGGCCTCGAAGAGCCTGCCCTGAGCGAAGCGAAGGGATGCTCGCTCGTGCGCGATCGTCCTTCGAGACGCCCGCTTCGCGGGCTCCTCAGGACGAGGGTGGTTGAGCAAACGCGATCCACTTCGGGAGTTACGCTCAATTCAGCGCTCCTTCAGCGCGTGCCTTGCGTTGTAGGCGTTCAGCGCAGCCGCGACGGCGAGCGAGATGGCGAGGTAGACCGCCATCGTGATCGCCATCACCTGCACCGCCGCCTGGGTCTGGTTGAGCACCGTGCCGGCGAAGATCTGGACGAGGTCCGGATAGCCGACAAACACCGCAAGCGAGGAGTTCTTGACGATGTTGAGATACTGCGACGTCAGCGGCGGAACGATGAGGCGCATGGCCTGCGGGACCACGACGAGCCGGTTCGCCAATCCGCGGTGCAGCCCGAGCGCCGCGGCCGCCTCCACCTGGCCGTGGGGCACGGCCTGCACGCCGGCGCGGACGATCTCCGCGATGAAGGCGGAGGTGAAGGTCACGAGGCCGAACACGAGCGCGGCCAACTCCGGAACGACTTGGATTCCGCCCCTCAGGTTGAAGCCGCTGAGCCTGGCGACGTCGAGCGAGAACGGCTTGCCGGCGGCGAGGATCGCGATCGCCGGCAGGCCGAGCAGCAGCGCCGTCGAGACGAGGCCGACCCGCGCCTGGGCGCCAGTGCGCTCCTGCCGTCGCGCCGCCCAGAACCGAAACGCAAGCGTTGCCGCCAAGCCCATTGCGATCGCCGCGAGGAACCACGTCCCAGCCGGCTGCGGCGCCAGCGCCGGCAGGAACAGCCCCCGGTTGTTGAGGTAGACGAGACCGCCGAGGCCGATCGACTGGCGGGGGCCCGGCAACGTTTTCAGGACGGCATTGTACCAGAACAGCAGCGACAGCAGGAGCGGCGTGTTGCGCAGCACATTCGTGTAAAGGAGAGCGGACCGGGACATGAGCCAGTTCGGCGACAGTCGGGCGACGCCGACCGCAAAGCCGACCAGCGTCGCGAGCGGAATGCAGATGGCGGCGACGAGCAGCGTGTTGAGAAGACCGACCCAGAAGGCGCGTCCGTAGGTCGAGACGGCGGAAAACGGGATCAGGTGAAGGTTGATGTCGAAGCCGGCGACTTGATTCCAGAAGCCGAAGCCCATGGGGATCCCACGGGCCTGCATATTGACATACGCGTTGGTGGCGGCGCCGGCGACCAACAG
>DASRSL010000040.1:0-18202 GCA_035656495.1 Roseiarcus sp. | reverse complement strand
TCGCGCGCCAAGTCGCGGGCGCCCCGGTCGAGCAGCGCGACCAGGCGCTCGGAATCGACGCCCATGATCGCGGCCGTCGCGTCCTGCGAGAAGCCTTCGACAGTCGTCAACAGGAATGCTTGCCGGACCTGGGGAGATAGGCGGCGAGGTTCCGGTCGAACGCCGACGGCTCGGATGCGTCGACGAAGTCGTCGAGAATAGGCTGTGACCACACGCGGAGATAGAACCGGTAGAGCGCCTGCCGCGGCGGAAGGCCCTGCGCGGACGAGGACCGATCGCGCAGCAGTGACTCCAAAGTCGCCATCACGTAGGCGTCGCCTTTCGTCCGGGATCCGTTCAGCGCGCACGAGAAGCGGCGAAGATAAGGAAGCAGCGGCGAAATGTCCTTTGAGGTTGACATCGAACCCTCCTTGTCGGTTTTCCAGAGCTCATCGGCTGAATATGAGCGGACGATGTCCGGCGCCGGTCACCCCAACGTTTGCACACTCGCGGCAGCGTATCGATTAAGGAGCGTATCAACGAAAGAATGTTCTAGTTTGCGTCAACATTACGACGACGTCTGTCAACAACTTTTGTGTTTTTCCAAGCTCAATGAGGCTGACGCATTCAAACCGTGGATTTAGTGGAACCGATAGGCCGTATGGTTGTTTTGGCAGTGAAAAGAGTATCTCTGGCTGGCGCGCGAACAATGACAACTCAAATCTGATTGACGAGACGATGCTGGACCGCGCGGCGCTGGATCAGAAGATTCTGGACACGATCGGCAATGCGCTCAAAGCGCATTACGACGATCTTCTCTCCGGCGCCCCTTCCGCAGAGAATTCTCGCTTTGCTGGCTCGACTCGAGAAGGAAGAGGAGCAGGAATAACCTTGGGAAAAACCATGGGTCCGCTATGGACGGCTGGCGGGTGTGACGCCGCATTCCGCGCGTCTTAAAGCGTCTTCTCTCCTGCTTCATTCCGCGTGCGGGCATGACAAAGGGTGGGGGGAGGCCAAGTAGAGCGGAAAATCAGCCCCGCGGTTTTGACGACGAGGCTGTTGGAGGGGCGTTTACAACGCTCCAGACCGCTCCGGATCACTTGGAATGGAAACTCAAAGGACGTCATGGACTTACAAGCGCGCCCTCGAACGCCGTTCTGCTCGAGCAGACCATCAAACGTAGATCTTGCGATCTTATGCAACTTTCGCGTCCCTTCTGTTGATAAATATTACGGTACAGTCGCATATTCTTCCGCCCTACGACTCGGATGCCCGCATTTGCGTGCATGACAACTTTGGCGATTTCGCCTGGAATGCGGAAGGCGCCGCATGCTCAGCCGCCTGGCTCGAAAAAAGGGGACAACGCGGCCTTTTGCTTGCCAAGGCCGCCCTCATCCCACAATGATCATTTCTCCGTCGATTCCCGCTTCGATGAAATTCCTGCCCGCCTTTCTCGAGGAGATCCGCGCCCGCCTGCCGGTCTCGGAGGTCGTCGGCAGGCGCGTCAAGCTCCGGAAGCAGGGGCGGGAATGGGCGGCCCTCTCGCCGTTCAACGCGGAAAAGACGCCGTCGTTCTTCGTCAACGACCAGAAGGGCTTCTTTCACGATTTCTCCTCCGGCAAGCACGGCGACATCTTCGATTTCGTGATCGAGACCGAGGGCCTGAGCTTCCCTGAGGCGGTCGAGCGGCTCGCTGCCATGGCGGGCGTGCCGATGCCGCGCCAGACGAACGCCGAGGCCGAGCAGGAGAAGAAGCGGGCGAGCATCCTCGACGTCCTGGCGGCGGCGGCGCGAATCTTCGAGGCCAACCTGCAAGGGTCGATGGGGGCGAAGGCGCGCCTCTATCTTGCCGATCGGGGCCTGATGCCGGCGGCCCAACAACTCTTTTCGATCGGATTTTCCTCGGACGAAAAGTTCGCCCTGCGCGACGCGCTGGCGGAGCGGGGAGTCGGCGTCGACCAGATGATCGAGGCCGGGCTCCTCGTCCACGGCGAGGGGATTTCCGTACCCTACGACCGATTCCGCGACAGAATCATGTTTCCGATCCATGACCGGGCCGGCCGCGTCATCGCCTTCGGCGGCCGCGCCATGGACCCAGGCGCCAAGGCCAAATACCTCAATTCGCCGGAGACGGCGCTCTTTCGCAAGGGCGCGCTCCTGTTCAACCATCACCGCGCCCGAAAACCCGCGCACGACAGCGGCGAGCTCATCGTGGTGGAAGGCTATGTCGACGCGATCGCAATGAGCGAGGCGGGCTTTCCCAACGTCGTCGCGCCGCTCGGCACGGCGCTGACCCCCGATCAGTGCGCGCTTCTCTGGGCGATCGCGAGCGAGCCCGTTCTCTGTTTCGATGGTGATAACGCGGGACGCAAGGCGGCCTTCCGGGCGATCGAGACCGCCCTGCCCCTGATTGGGGCCGACAAGAGCCTTCGGTTCGCGCTCATGCCGGAAGGACAGGATCCCGACGATCTCGTGCGCGCGGGCGGACGGGAGGCGGTGGAGGGGGTCCTGAAAGGCGCGCGGCCTTTCGCCGAGATGCTTTTCGAGCGCGAATGCGCCGGCCATCGCCTCGACACGCCCGAGAATCGGGCGGCGCTCGAGCGGCGGCTCTCCGACGCCGTCGCGACGATCGCCGACGAAACCTTGCGCAAGCACTATTCTGCCGACATGAAGCGCCGCCTCGCCCCTTTGTTCGGCGAGGATGGTCCGGCCCGGGGCCGACGCGAGGGCGGCTCGCGGGAGCGATGGCTCCCGGCGCGGCGAAGCGTCAGATTCTCGCCCCTTGGCCCGAAAGTGGGCCTCGCCGAGGCGCCGCTTCCGCCGCCGGGTGGGCTCGCCCGAAAGCCGCGCGATCCTGCGCGCGAGATCATGATCCTGGCGATCGCGCTTGGTCATCCCGCGCTCATCGAGGCGCACTGGGAGGAGCTCGCCGCGCTGGACTTCGCCTCGGCGAGGCTCGCCCGGTTCCGCGGCGCGCTCTGCGCCCTCCCGCCGGAGGCCTTGCGGTCGGCGGAGGCGCTCGCCGAGGCTTTGAACGTGGCGGGGGGCGGTGAGGAACGCAAACGCATCCTCGCTCAAGCGGCAGCAATGCCGAACTGGTGGTGCCTGCGCGCCGAGGCGTCGCCGACCGACGCCGAGCATGTCCTGAGGCAGAGCTTGGCCTTGCATCAGCGGGCGGGCGCGTTAAATAGGGAGCTGAAACTCGCGGAGCGGTCGCTGGCTGCCGAGCCTAACGAGCAGAATTTCGCCCGATTGCTGGATATCAAGTCCCACTTGGCCGATCTCGCCCATGCGGAGGCGGCGATCGACGGTTTTGGCGAACAGTCGGGGCGAGCCTCGTCGACGATCTGACCGGAACGGGAGAACCGGGGCTGGCAGCTTTTTCAGGGGGCGCCCACATCGACAGACGCTTCGGCCTCGCTTCCCTTGCCCCAGCGAGCCCCGGCGAAGATTGAACCGGGCCTCGCGCGTTCTGCGGCGGCTCAAGCGCTCAACCCGAAACCCGCACCGGTCGCGGGAGGACGGAGACATTCGATGGCGAAGAAGGACGAGCCGAAGGTCGAAGGCGAAGCCGCGGCCGCCGAAACCGTCGACAGCCCCCTTCTCGATCTCACCGACGCGGCCGTCAAGCGGATGCTGAAAGTCGCCAAGAAGCGCGGCTGGGTGACGCAGGACGAATTGAACGCAGTTCTGCCGTCCGAAGAGATTTCCTCCGACCAGATCGAGGACATGAACGCGATGCTCAGTGAGATGGGCATCAATGTCGTGGACAGCGAGGACGCGGAGGAGGCCGAGAAAGAGGGCGCCGAGGGCGGCGACGAGGAGGAGAGCGAGGGCGGCGAGATCGTCGAGGCGAGCCGGTCGACGGCGGTGGCGACCCGCAGCTCCGAGCCCGCTGAACGCACCGACGATCCGGTGCGAATGTATCTGCGCGAGATGGGCTCGGTCGAGCTCCTTTCCCGCGAGGGCGAGATCGCCATCGCCAAGCGGATCGAAGCGGGCCGCGAGGCGATGATCGCAGGCCTCTGTGAAAGCCCGCTCACCTTCCAGGCGATCATCATCTGGCGGGACGAGCTCAACGAAGGCAAGATCCTCCTGCGCGACATCATCGACCTCGAGGCCTCCTACACCGGGCCCGACGGCAAGAAGCCGCCGAAGACCGACTACACCGCGCCCGGCGCCCCGCCAGCGCCCAATCCCGTGCGCGACCGAATCGCGCCCGCGACCGCGCCGGCCTCGCCACCGGAAGGCTTCGACGCCGAGGGCGGAGTCCCCGCGGAGGCCTTCGACGAGGAAGACGATCTCGAGAATTCGGTGTCGCTCTCCGCCATGGAGGCCGACCTCAAGCCGCGCGTCCTCGAGACCTTCGACCGGATCGCCGACGCCTACAAGAAGCTGCGCCGCCTGCAGGACCAGAACGTCGAGAACAAGCTGAGGAGCGAGTCGCTCTCTCCCGCGCAGGAGCGCAAGTACAAGGCGCTGAAGAAGGAGATCGTCACCGACGTCAAGTCGCTGTCGCTCAACCAGAACCGCATCGACGCGCTGGTCGAGCAGCTCTACGACATCAACAAGCGCCTGATCGGGCTCGACGTGCGTCTCATGCGGATGGCCGAGGCCCACCGCGTCACACGCGAAGACTTTCTCAAGAACTACCAGAATTCGGAGCTCGATCCGAAATGGCTCCTGCGCGTCTCCAAGCTGACGACGCGCGGCTGGAAGGAGTTCGTCGCGCAGGACAAGGCCGCCATCAAGGAGATCCGCTCGGAGATCCAGTCGCTCGCCACCGAGACGGGGCTCGAGATCCAGGAGTTCCGCAAGCTCGTCCAGATGGTGCAGAAGGGCGAGCGCGAGGCGCGGCAGGCCAAGAAGGAAATGGTCGAGGCGAACCTGCGCCTCGTCATCTCGATCGCCAAGAAATACACCAACCGCGGGCTGCAGTTCCTCGACCTCATCCAGGAAGGCAACATCGGGCTGATGAAGGCGGTCGACAAGTTCGAGTACCGCCGCGGGTACAAGTTCTCGACCTACGCCACCTGGTGGATCCGCCAGGCGATCACCCGCTCGATCGCCGACCAGGCGCGCACGATCCGCATTCCGGTGCACATGATCGAGACGATCAACAAGATCGTGCGCACCTCGCGCCAGATGCTGCACGAGATCGGCCGCGAGCCGACCCCCGAGGAGCTTTCCGAGAAGCTCGCGATGCCGCTCGAAAAAGTGCGGAAAGTGCTGAAGATCGCCAAGGAGCCGATCTCCCTCGAGACGCCGATCGGCGACGAGGAGGACAGCCATCTCGGCGACTTCATCGAGGACAAGAATGCGGTTCTGCCGATCGACGCGGCGATCCAGTCGAACCTCAGAGAGACCACGACCCGCGTGCTCGCCTCCCTCACCCCGCGTGAGGAGCGGGTTCTTCGCATGCGCTTCGGCATCGGCATGAACACAGACCATACGCTGGAAGAGGTCGGCCAGCAGTTCTCGGTGACGCGAGAGCGCATCCGCCAGATCGAGGCCAAGGCCTTGCGCAAGCTCAAGCATCCGAGCCGCAGCCGGAAGCTGAGGAGCTTTCTGGACAATTGAGGCGCCGGCGGCGATGCCGACGATTTCCATCTTCTTCGGCATCGTCGTCCAGATGTATTAGAGGGATCCACCCGCCGCCCCATCTACAGGTCTATTATCGGGGCGTCGTGGCCCAGTTCGCGCTTGAGGACGGACAAGTCATTGGCGGACGATTTCCTCGCGGAGCGACGCGTATTGTCTCGGATTGGATCGAGCACAGACGGCCGGAATTGATGGCGAATTGGGAGAGGGGTAAGTTGCATCAGCCTCTTCAAGCGGTACCCGGAGCCGATCTTGATTGAAATCGTTAAGGTGGTCGAGTTGAAGCCCAGCGGCAACCATTCGCTGTGGCTACGCTTCTCGGATGGGAAAGAAGGAATTTCGAGACTTCTCTGACATTCTCGCCGAAGGCGGGCCGATGGTCGAGCCGCTGCGCGACCCGGTCCTGTTTGCCAGGCGTTTCTCTCGCTCGGCGTTCCGACGTGGCCTGCTTCGATCTCGACCCGATCAATCTTCATATGGAAATGAAGGGGGGCGGGCTGTTGCGCAAAGCCGCCGCAGCGTAAGCGTTTCCATTTCCGCTTCCCAGCATGAGGCTGTGGATTCAGCGATGCGCACGCCGTCGTGATCGAGAAGGCCAGCGACAATCAATGAGCCTATTCAGGGCAATCGGGCGAAGTGGGCCCTTGCGACGGTTGGACGCGCTCCCGGCCCCGGTGGGGGCGGGCAGGAGTTGGGGGTCGCGCTGCCGTCTCCGATAGGTGAGCCGGCACAGAGCTTAATCCTCCCCCACAAAGAGGGGGAGGATCGCCTTCGCCCGATTGCCCCATTCAGCCTACCTGCCGGACTCGCCTCGCTGCGCCGCCATCGGCGAAACTGCCGCCGAAGTGGAGGGAAACCTGGCCGAGACGATCGCTTACAAATCGAGATCTCAAGAAAGACGGAGTTGCCGTTCCCCTGCCGATCGCGTTGGCCGAGTATGTCCAGGCTGTGACGTCGGCAATCGCGGCGTGAGGACTTCCCGCCTCGCCGGGGAATGGGCGGCGGCGGTGAGCCTCCGTGAATGAGCCTGAATGCGCGTCTTCGGAAAGCGCGTTTTGCATGGTAAAGTTGAGCCCGGCCGGAGTCGGCCCGCGACCGTCTCCGCGCGTCTGAAGGGGAGGAAACGATGGCGTACAAGGATATTCTCGTCTATCTCGATTCGACGGCCGAATCGGCCGGGCGGCTTCGCTTCGCCGTCGACCTCGCCATGGCGCACGGCGCAAGGCTGGTCGGCGTCGACGTCAGCGCGCTGGAAGCGCAAACGTCCGAGGTCACCCAGCAGACGTTCGACAATTCGACCCGCGAGGCCGGACTCAAGGCCGTGTTCGTGCCCGCCGAAAAGCCGGACCAGGGCGACGCCTTCACCCATTGCGTCGATCTGATGATCGCGCCGGCCCCCGGCGGGGCCTCGCGCGACTTGGTCCGGCGGGGGACGCTCGATCGGGCGCTCGTTGAATCCGGCGCGCCGATGCTGATCCTGCCGCCCGAATGGACGGGCGGCAAGGTCGGCGACAATGTCGTCATCGCCTGGAACGGCGGACGAGAGGCGCTGCGCGCCGTGCATGACGCGATGCCGTTCCTCGAGAAGGCCCGGAAGGTGACGGTGTTCTGCTTCTCCGCCCGGCCCAGCGACCTGCGCGAATCGGCGATGATGCTCATCCACCATCTCGAGGCGCACGGGATCGGCGCCCACGTTTCCGACTGGACCAACACTGGCGACTTGACGGCGATCGAGGCCCTGTTCGCCAGCCTCGACACTCAGGACGCCGATCTCATCGTCGCGGGCGCCTTCGGTCATTCGCGCTTCTATGAAGGACTGTTCGGCGGCGTCAGCCTGGACCTGATCCGACAGCAGTCGCTGCCTGTGCTGATGTCGCATTAGGGAGGCAGCCTTCAACCTTTCGGGACGCCGCGGCCTCTCGCCGCCGCGGCGGCCTGACGCGAGTCCGCCGCAGAATTCGCGTATACACTGGAGCTTGGCGGGCGGCGATGATTCGAGGCGAGGCGCGATTGGCTCGACAACAGCGCGGATTCCTGATCGGCCGGCCCAACACGCCCGAGCCTCCGCCGCCGGGCATGGTCGCGCGCGTGGCGGCGGCGCGGGCGATCATGGAGGCGGTGACCCAGGCGCGGCCGCTCGAGGGGCGCCTCGCCGCGGACCTGTCGCTGCGCGACCAGCGCCTCGATCCGCGCGATCCGGCGCTCGCCCGCTCGATCGCAACCGTCGCTCTTCGCCGGCTCGGCACGATCCGCAAGGCGCTCGCGGAAAAGCTGGACAAGGGCGTGCCGAAACGCAGCGGCATGCTTGAGTGGACGCTCATCGCCGGCGCGGCGCAGATTCTCTTCCTCGACACGCCCGACCACGCGGCGGTCGATCTGGCGGTCAGGGCGGCAAGGACGGATTCCGCCAGCGCCCCGTTCGCTGCGCTGGCCAACGCGGTGCTGCGCGGCGTCGCGCGCGACCGCGAGGCGATCCTGGCGGCTTCGGATCCGCTCGACGACGACACGCCGCCATGGCTCGCGGCGCGCTGGCTCGAGACGTTCGGCGAGCCGACAGCGCGAGCGATCGCCGCGGCGCACCGCTGCGAGCCCACGCTCGACCTCAGCGTCAAGAGCGATCCCGAGGCCTGGGCGGAAAAGCTCTGTGGAATCGTGCTTCCGACTGGCTCCGTCCGGCTCGACACCCACAGGCCCGTTGCCGAGCTCGATGGCTACGCGGAAGGCGAGTGGTGGGTTCAGGACGCGGCCGCCGCCCTGCCCGCGCGGCTCGTCGGGGCGGGCCCCGGCTCGCGCGTCGTCGATCTCTGCGCGGCGCCCGGCGGCAAAAGCGCCGAGCTCGCCGCCGCAGGCGCCGTGGTGACGACCGTCGACCGCTCGGCCGAGCGGCTCAAGGTGCTCGCCCAGAATTTCGAGCGCCTCCGACTCCATTCCGACGTCGTCGTCGCCGACGCGCTCGCCTTCGAGGCGCCCCCGTTCGATGCTGCGCTCATCGACGCGCCCTGCACCGCCACCGGCACCGTGCGCCGCCACCCCGACGTCGCCTGGACCAAGCGTCCGGGTGACCTCGCCGCCCTCGTGAAGCTGCAGACCCAGCTTCTCGACAAGGCGATCGCGCTGACCAGGCCCGGCGGCGTCATCGTCTATTGCACCTGCTCGCTCGAGCCCGAAGAGGGCGAGGCGCAGATCGCCGCGGTCCTCAGACGCAATCCGGACGTGCGCCGTTCGCCGATCGGTTCACACGAGATCGGCGGCCTCGCCGATTGTCTGACGCCCGTCGGCGAGCTGCGCACCCTGCCTTGCCATCTTTGGGGGGACGACCCGCGACGGTCCGGGCTCGACGGCTTCTTCGCCGCGCGGCTCGTCAAGCCGGGATAGGAGACGGCGAGGACGGTCGTGAGCATCTTCTCTCGGCTTTTCGCCGCGGTCCTGGCGGGGGCGCTGGCGACCGGCGCATGGGCCGACAGCCCCCCGGTCGGCGTCGACGCCGCGATCGTGCTGGCGGCGGACGTCTCGCGCAGCATCGACGACGGCGAATTCGCGCTCGAGCGGCGCGGCTACGCCGAGGCCATCCAAAGCCCGAAATTTATCGACGCGATCTCCACCGGCCCCCACGGGGCCGTCGCTCTGGCCTACGTCGAATGGGCGGGCGCGGACGAGCAGAAGCTCGTGGTCGGCTGGACGGTCATCCGCGACGCTGGCGACGCGCGGGCCTTCGCAGCCAGGCTCTCCGCCGCGTCCCGCTCGTTCGTCGGGCGGACCGCGATCGGCTCGGCGATCGACTTCGCATTCGCCCAGTTCGCGTCGACCCCTTTTGCGACCGAACGCCGGATCATCGATGTGTCAGGAGACGGAACGAGTAATCAGGGACGACTCGTCACCGCGGCCCGCGATGCGGCGGTCGAGGCCGGCGCAACCATCAACGGGCTGACGATCTTCAACCGCCGCGCCGCCGCCATGGGCGGCTATCTCGCCCTGCATACCAATCCGCCCGGCGGACTTGCGCAGTATTACCGCGACAACGTCATCGGCGGGACGGGTGCGTTCGTCGTGCCGATCGACGATTTCGCCAGTTTCGGCGACGCCATCGTGCGCAAACTGGTCAACGAGATCGCGGGCGGACAGGCGCCCGGCTGACCGCGCACCTTCTTTCGGAGGGCGCTCTATTGCAGCCGGGGCCGCTTGAGGAATCCCGCCCGGTCCGCCGACCTGATCTTCAGGCCAAGCGCCCGCCCGTCGCGAATGACCTCGATCGGGACCTCGACGCCGGCGTCGCCCAATTGCCAGACCTTGTGGTAGAAGTCGCCGAGGTCGGCGATCTCGTCGCCCCGGACGCTCACGACAATGTCGCCTCGGCGCACCCCGGCGGTCTCCGCCGGCCCACGGTCTGCTACGGCCGCGACGACGACATCTCCCTCGCTTTCGGCCGAATAGATGCCGAGCCACGGCCGCGCCGGCTTGTTGGCCCGGCCGCGGGCAAGCAGATCCTCGAGGATCGGCGGCAGGAGATCGATCGGCACGATCATGTTGATGTCGCGGGGCCCCCCCGGCTCGGCCAACTGTTCGACGTGCAGCGAGGCGACGCCGATGAGCCGACCGTCCGCCCCGATCACGCCCGCTCCCCCCCAGAAAGGATGGGCAGGCGCGGTGAAAATCGCCTCGTCGAGGAAATATTCCCAGTAACCCGCGAACTCCTGCTTGCTGACGATCGACGCACGCACGGCCTTCGTTCCTCCGCCGGCCGCGACGACGACCGGGTCGCCTAGGCGGGCTTCGCCGGAGCGCCCGAATTCGAGGATGGGACAAGCAAGCTCGCCGAGAGCCTGAACGAGTCCGAATCCGCTCTCCTGATCGATGGCCATCGCGTGGCCGGGGACGACATGGCCGTCGGCGCGGGCGAGCCAGACGGTCTCCGCCTCCGTGATGAGGTAGCCGATGGTCAGCACGAGGCCGCTGTCACGGATCACGACGCCGCTGCCCGATCGCTGCTCGCCAAGCGTCTGCGCGGTGTAGGCGTCCTCGGGAATCGAGGACTGGATCGTCACGATGGACCTGAGGGCGCGGTCCAGATCGAAGCCGAGGCCGTCCGTAAGCCTATCTGGACCCGCCCTCGGAGCGCCCCTGGGCTTGTCGGCCATGCCTCTTCCTTTCGATCGCAAGCCGGCGCGATGTTACTTCGCCCTCTCCCGGACGGCAATTCAGGACTGAGCTGCAAGCTCGGCGCTGGTTCACGGATTCGAGAGCCGTGCGCTCTCGCTCATGCGCGTAGGGCACATTGAAGCAGCGTGGAGGATTCCGCCGCCAATGGCGCTGGACGCCCGCCTGCGCGGGCACGAGCCGCCTTCCGCAGGCGGGAGGCGAAGGGCTACGCCGCCAGCTGCCTCAGCACGTAGGAAAGAATCCCGCCGTTGCGGAAATATTCGAGCTCGTCGAGCGTGTCGATGCGGCAGGTCAGCGGAACGCTGACCGTCTCTCCGTCGGCGCGGCGGATCTCGGCGACGAGCGTCTGCCGCGGCTTCAAGGACTCGCCGAGACCGCGGATGGTCACCGTCTCGTCGCCCTTCAGGGCCAGCGTTTGCCAGCTCGCGCCGTCCTCGGACACGAGCGGAAGCACGCCCATGCCGACCAGGTTCGAGCGGTGGATCCGTTCGAAGCTCTGCGCGATGACCGCGCGCACGCCGAGCAGCTTCGTGCCCTTGGCCGCCCAGTCGCGCGACGAGCCCGTGCCGTATTCGCGGCCGGCGAACACGACGAGGGGGACCTCCTCGGCGGAATAGCGCATCGCGGCGTCATAGATGGTCATGCGCTCGCCCGAGGGCTGATGGATCGTGTAGCCGCCCTCGACCGCGTTCCCGTCCGCATCCTTGACCATCTGGTTCTTGATCCGGATGTTGGCGAACGTGCCGCGCATCATCACTTCGTGGTTACCGCGCCGGGTGCCGTACTGGTTGAAGTCCGCCGGGGCGACATGATGGTCGGTCAGGTACTTGCCTGCCGGGCTCGCCGTCTTGATCGATCCGGCCGGCGAGATGTGGTCGGTCGTGATCGAGTCGAGGAAGAGCGCGAGGACGCGGGCGTTCTCGACGTCGGCGACCGGCGCAGGCGTCCCTCCGAGCCCCTCGAAATAGGGCGGGTTCCGGACATAAGTCGAGTCCCTGTCCCAGGAGTAGGTGAGGCCGGCCGGAGCCTTGACCTTGCGCCAGTTGGCGTCGCCGTCGAACACGCTCGCGTATTTCGTCTTGAACATTTTTGCGGTGATGGTCGATTCGACGACCGCCTGCACCTCGCCCGACTTCGGCCAGATGTCGGCGAGGTAGACGTCCCTGCCCTGCTTGTCCTTGCCGATCGGATCGTGGGTCAGGTCGACCTGCATCGAGCCCGCCAGCGCATAGGCGACGACGAGCGGGGGCGAAGCGAGATAGTTCGCCCTCACGTCGGGATTCACCCGGCCCTCGAAATTGCGGTTGCCTGACAGCACCGCCGCCGCGACGAGATTGTGCTTGGCGATCGTCGCGGAGATTTCGGGCGCGAGCGGGCCGGAATTGCCGATGCACGTCGTGCAGCCGAAGCCGACGATGTTGAAGCCGAGCTTGTCGAGCGGCCGCTGGAGGTCGGCCTCCTTGAGATAATCCTGCACCACCTGACTCCCGGGCGCCAATGAGGTCTTCACCCACGGCTTGACCGCGAGACTCCTGGCGACCGCGTTGCGAGCGAGGAGTCCCGCGGCGATCATCACGCTCGGGTTCGAGGTGTTGGTGCAAGAGGTGATCGCGGCGATGACGACGTCGCCGGCGCCGAGGTCGTAGTTCGTCCCCTCGACCTTGTGCCTGGCGGAGAGCGCGGCGCCCTGCTTGAACTCGGTCGACATCGCCTCGGCGAAGCCCGTCTTGGCCTCGGCGAGGACGACACGATCCTGAGGTCGCTTGGGCCCGGCGAGCGAGGGCGTGACCTCGCCGAGACTGAGCTCGAGCGTGTCGGTGAAGATCGGATCGGGCGTCAGCCGCGTGCGGTAGGTCCCCTGGGCCTTGGCGTAGGCCTCGACCAGCGCGAGGCGCGACGGTTTGCGGCCGGAGGCGCTGAGATAGGAGAGCGTCTGGGCGTCGACGGGGAAGAGGCCGCAGGTCGCGCCGTATTCGGGGGCCATATTCGCGAGGGTCGCGCGGTCGGCGACCGTCATGGCGTTGAGGCCCGGCCCGTAGAATTCGACGAACTTGCCGACGACGCCCTTCTTGCGCAGCATCTCGGTGACGGTCAGCACGAGGTCGGTCGCGGTGACGCCCTCGCGCAATTCGCCGTGCAGGCGAAAGCCGATCACCTCGGGCAGCAGCATCGACAGCGGCTGGCCAAGCATCGCCGCCTCCGCCTCGATTCCGCCGACCCCCCAGCCCAAGACCGCGAGGCCGTTGACCATGGTGGTGTGGCTGTCGGTGCCGACGAGCGTGTCTGGATAGGCCACCTCGACCGTCCTGCCGTCGCGCCTCTCCTTCGACGTCCACACCGTTTGCGCGAGATATTCGAGGTTGACCTGATGGCAGATGCCGGTGCCCGGCGGCACGACCGAGAAGTTGGAGAAGGCCTGCTGGCCCCATTTCAGGAAGCGGTAGCGCTCCTGGTTCTGCTCGTACTCGCGCGCCACGTTCTGCGCGAAGGCTCTCGGCGTGCCGAAATGGTCGACGACCACCGAATGATCGATGACGAGGTCGACCGGAACGAGAGGATTGATCCTGTTCGGATCGCCGCCGAGCGCGGCCATCGCCTCGCGCATCGCGGCGAGGTCGACGACGGCGGGCACTCCCGTGAAATCCTGCATGAGCACGCGGGCGGGCCGGAAGGCGATCTCGTGCTCCGTCGCGCCGCGGTTCTCCGTCCAGGCCGCGACCGCCCGGATGTCCTCCTTCGTGACGGTGCGTCCGTCCTCGTTGCGCAAGAGGTTCTCGAGCACGATCTTGAGCGAGAAAGGCAACTGCGAGACGCACGGGAGGCCGTTTTTCTCCGCGCTCTTGAGCGAGTAGATCTCATAGGTTTTCGCCCCGACCGTCAGCGTCTTGCGGCATTTGAAACTGTCGAGGCTCGCCATGCGGACGCTCCGAGAGGGGGATGGGGGATCGGCGGCTTATAGATAAACTCTCCAGGGCAGGCTACACAAACTATGGTCTAAGCGGGCCCCGCGCCGCAGGTTTCTTCATGGAGATTCAATGCGTCTTCGCGCGTGGGACTTGGCGATGGAGCGCGGCGGGCGGCTCCTGTTCGCGGGCCTCTCCTTCGAGGCGGATCAGGGTTCGGCGATCCTTGTGACGGGCCCGAACGGCGCCGGAAAATCGAGTCTTTTGCGCGCGCTGTGCGGTTTTCTTCCTCTTCAGGCCGGGGGTTTCGCGCTCGAGGGCGGCGACCCCGAGCGGACCGTCGGCGAACAGGCCCATTATCTCGGTCATGCGGATGCGCTGAAGGGCGCGCTGACCGCCGGCGAGAACCTCGCCTTCTGGGCCGGCGCGCTGGGCGGGGATTCCTCGCGCGACGCCTGCCGCGAGGCTCTCGTCCGGGTCGGCCTTTCTCATGTTATCGACTTTCCCGCCCGTGCGCTTTCAGCCGGACAGAAGCGTCGCGTCGCGCTCGCGCGCCTCCTCGTCGCCCGCCGGCCGCTGTGGCTGCTCGACGAGCCGGCGACCGCGCTCGACGCGGTGGCGCAGGCGGCTTTCGCGGCGATCATGCGGGGCTACCTGAACGACGGCGGCGTCGTCGTCGCGGCGACCCACGCGCCGCTCGGGCTTGTTGGCGCGCACGAGCTCAGGCTCGGGGCGGCGCACAGGGCGGCGGCGTGAGGACAACGCTTGCCCTCATCCGGCGCTTCGCGCCACCTTCTCCCGCAAGCGGGAGAAGGGAACGCGCTCCCTCTCCCGCTTGCGGGAGAGGGGCCGGGGTGAGGGCAAGCGCATGACCCCCGCCGTCGCCCTTTTCCTGCGCGAATGGCGGATCGCCCGACGGATCGGAGGAGGCGCTTCGGTCGGCGCCGTGTTCTTTCTCATCCTCGTTGCGATCATGCCCTTCGCGGTCGGGCCCGATCTCCGGCTGCTCGCCCGCCTCGGGCCGGCGATCCTGTGGATCGCGGCGCTGCTTGCCACCCTGCTCGGCCTCGACCGCCTCTTCCAGGCCGATCACGACGACGGCTCGCTCGACGTGCTCATCAACGGCTCGCTGCCGCTCGAGCTCGTGGTTCTGGTCAAATGCGCGGCGCACTGGGCGACGAGCGGGCTGCCGCTCATCGTCGTCTCCCCGCTGTTCGGGCTCATGCTGGCGATGGCGCCGAAGCCTCTCGCTCTCGTCGCGGCGACGTTCGCGGCGGGCACGCCGGCCCTGACCATGATCGGGGCGATCGGGGCGGCGCTGACCGTCTCCTTGCGGCGCGGCGGCCTCCTCATGGCGGTGCTGGTGCTGCCGCTGACGATTCCGGTGCTGATCTTCGCCGTCTCGGCGGCCTCGGCCGCGAGCGGAGGGGCGGCGCCTTTCCTGACGCCCTTCCTGATGCTCTGCGCGATGTCGCTCTTCGCCATCGCCGCCGCGCCCTTCGCCGCCGCGGCGGCGCTCAGGCACGTGCGGGAGTAGGGCGCACTCGTGTCACCGAAACGAATTTCGGCCCTCAGCCCTCGCCGATCCGCGGGGCCTTTCTGCATGCCCTTGGCCCTCCGCGCATTTGACACCTTCATTACAGCACGCGCCTAATCGGTGGCGACCTGAGCACGTGCGGATTCGACAAGGCCAGGAAACATGGACGACAACGGAACAGCCGCCTTGACCGCCGGCGCCATATCGGCCCGGATCGACCGGTTGCCGGCCACGCGCGCGATCTGGACCATGCTCGTGCTGCTCGGCTTCGGGATGTTCTTCGAGCTCTACGACCTCCTGTTCACGGCTTATGTCGCCCCGAGCCTGGTCAAGTCCGGCATGCTGACTGCCAGGACCGCGGGCCTGTTCGGCACGACGGGCGTCGCGAGCTTCATCGCGGCGCTCTTCACCGGGCTCTTCGTCGGCACCATCCTATGCGGCTTTCTCGCCGACGTGTTTGGGCGGCGGGCGATCTTCACCTGGTCGCTCCTTTGGTACTCGGCGGCCAACGTCATGGTCGCGGTCCAGCACGACGCCTTCGGCCTCAACGCCTGGCGGTTCGTCTCCGGCGTCGGGCTCGGCCTCGAGATGGTGACGATCGGCGCCTATGTGAGCGAGCTCGCGCCCAAGCGCCTGCGCGGGCGGGCCTTCGCGCTGAACCAGACGATCGGCTTCGCCTGCGTACCGATCATTTCCGCGCTGGCTTACGGGCTCGTTCCCTCGGCGCCTTTGGGGATCGAGGGCTGGCGCTGGGTGGTGCTGATCGGCGCGCTCGCCGCCCCCGTCGTCGTCTTTCTCCGCCGAGGGCTGCCCGAAAGCCCGCGGTGGCTCGCCAAGCACGGACGGCTCGCCGAGGCGGATCAAGCGCTTTCCGCCATCGAAGGAAAAGTCGCGGCGGAATACGGCAAGCCGTTGCCGCCGCCCGGCCCGGACGAACCGATCGCGCCAGCGAGCCGCTTCACCGACCTTTGGGTCCCGGGCATGCGGGGCCGCGTCATCCTCATGAGCGTCTTCAACGTCTTCCAGACGGTCGGCTTCTACGGCTTTTCCAACTGGGTCCCTTCGCTCTTGGTCAAGCAGGGGATCACCGTGTCGACCAGCCTCGGCTATACGACGATCATCGCGCTCGCCGCCCCGGTCGGCCCGCTGCTCGGCCTTGCCCTCGGCGATAAATTCGAGCGCAAATGGATCATCGTAGGCGCGGCTTTTCTCGGGCTCGTCTTCGGGCAGGCGCACGAGGCGCCGCTCATCATCGCGATGGGCATCGGGCTGACCCTCGCCAACAACGTCATGTCCTTCAGCTTCCACACGTATCAACAGGAGCTGTTCCCGACGGGCGTCCGGGCGCGCGCTTCTGGCTTCGTCTATTCCTGGAGCCGGCTGTCGGTCATTTTCAGCTCCTTCGTCATTGCCTTCGTTCTGGAGAGGTTCGGAGCGCCCGGGGTCTTCGTGTTCATCGCCGCCGCGATGGCGATCGTGATGGCGACGATCGGGATTTTTGGCCCGCGTACGACAAATCTGGCGCTGGAGAAGATCTCGCCGGCGCAGGCGTCGAACGCCGTTCTCGATCCGATAGCGGGCCTATCCGCGCGCCGCGAGCGCGATCGAGCCTGAAGCCCCCTCGTGAAGCTGGCGCACGAAGACCTGCGCGACCTCCGAAGCCGGGATCCCGGAAGCGGGATCGCGCCCCATCGCCTGGAGCGTCTCGGCGACCCAGCCCGGCGAGACGGCGTTGACCCGCACGGGAATGGGCTCGACCGCGGCGGCGCGGACGAAGGCTTCGACCGCGGCGTTGACTGTCGTGATCATCGCTCCGCCCGGCATCGGATGCTGCGCGAGCACCCCGGTCGTCAGCGTGATCGCGCCACCCGTGCGGACCTTGCTCGCGCCGAACCGCACCACGTTGACCTGCCCCATCAGCTTGTTGGCGAGGCAGAAGGCCCAGTCACCGTCGGTGGACTGGTCCCACGGCTTGAAGCGGGCCGCGCCTCCCGTGCAGACGATTCCGTCGAGCTCTCCGGCGCGGTCGAACAGCGCCGCGATCGATTTCGGGTCCGAGATGTCGACGCGTTCCGGGGAACTGCGCGAGGCGCGGATGCAGTTCCCCTCCCCGAGGGCCCTGACGACATGCGATCCGAGGAGCCCCGCGGCGCCGATGACGAGAATCTTGCTCAAGGTTTCCTCCATGGTTGAGCCGAACGGCGCCGAAGGGTCGACAATTGTCGACGCCGTTGCAAGCGGGCGCCCCTTCTTAACCTGCTGACCTATGCGCGATACAGATCGCCGCGAGCGGACGGCAGCCGGGGAGTTGCGCTCTTGCCGTCAGAGCGTTCAGCGCTGATTCGGCTCGGCTGCGACTGTCGCCGAAACCTGCTTGACGAGGCCGATGACGTTCAGGTTGGCCGCGGCGCTGGCTTCGACGTGGCGCGCCGCCGTTTCGATCCTGCGCGCGATCCAGAAGTTCACGATCATCATCGCGAGATTGAGGGCGGAAAAGAAAACGACGGCGAAGACGGTCATGGCTTCCCTCACAAAGGATCGGGCGCAAATTCAGGAAAAGCGCGTGACCGGGAAAACCCACCAAGTTCCAACCTCCCGGCCGCCTTGGGAAATGTAACCCCGAATAACCACGCAATTGTGGAGCTACCGGAGCGCTCGCGAGCGTCACGGGAATTACGGCGACGCGCCGGTCCTCACACCTTATTGAGGAAGGGGCTGGGGAGACGTGGCTCACGCCACGCGACTTGACGGTTTGTAGCCTATAGGCTACATTAGAGCCATGGTCGAGGTACGCCAGACGGAGGAGTTCTCGGCCTGGCTTCGTCGCCTCGCGGACGCCGACGCCCTCGCACGCATCGTTGCCCGCGTTCGACGCCTCGAGCAGGGCAATCGAGGTCACGCCAGAAGCGTCGGTAAGGGTGTGGTGGAAATGCGTATCGATTACCGACCCGGTTGCCGCGTCTATTATTTGCATCGCGGCGCCCAAGTCGTCGTCCTGTTGTGCGGAGGCGACAAACGCACGCAG
>DASRSL010000039.1:0-26978 GCA_035656495.1 Roseiarcus sp. | reverse complement strand
TGCCGACCGGAGAAGCGAGAAGGCTCGAACAGGCTCTGGCAGGCGAGCGTCGACCAATAGGCGGCCATCACCGCTCCTTCACGAGGGCGAAATTGCAGAACACGCGCGTCTGCGGCTTTTCGCGCTTGGGGCGCCATTCCGGGCCCATCTCAGTCCGGATCGCCTTCACGTCGAGGGAGGCGAACGCGCTCTCGCTCCTGGCGACGCCCCAGGCCTCGCCGGCGACGACGCTCAAGCCGCGGCGCTCGAATTCTTCCTTCAGCGGCTCGATCTCGGCCTCGAGCTTCTTCGCCTTTGCGCGCGCCGCGCCCCAGCGGTCGACCAGCTGCTCCTTGGTCAGCGCGGCGGGAGAAATCCGGCTCATGCGGCGCGTCCTTTGACATTGATCGCGCGCCGGCGGCGCACCGAGGCCGGGATCAGCCGTCCCTTGAGCGGGATCAAACCCTCGGCGAACGTCTCGCGCGGGCGCGGGCTCTCGGGCCGGGCGCCGGGATGAAGCTTGCGCGCCAGGCGGACGAGCTCGGCCTCGATCTCGCTTGCCTTCACCGCCCGAAGCACGACGCATTCATCAGAACCCCGGCGAACGGTCGCCCTCTGGATCATCTGCTTCGCGGGAGGCTATGTCCCCCTTCTTTGGAGCGTTAATTTCTGGCCGGGCCTAACCGAGCATTCGCTTCAGCGCATAGACCGCCTCGAGCGCCTCGCGCGGGCTCAGGGCGTCGGGGTCGAGCGCAGCGACCGCCTCGCGCAGCTCGTCGGGCGCGGGCGGCGGCTCGTGCGGCTCGTAGGAGAAGAGCGGCAGCGAATCGAGGCTCCCGCTCGGCCGCGACGCCTCGAGGTCGGCCAGCACTTTGCGCGCCCGCTTGACCACCGAGGCCGGCAGGCCGGCGAGCTTGGCGACCTGGATGCCGTAGGAGCGGTCGGCCGCGCCGCGCACGACCTCGTGCAGGAAGACGAGGCTTCCCTTGAACTCGCTGACCCGCATGGTGAGATTGACGAGGCGAGGCAAGATCTCGGCGAGCTGCGTCAGCTCGTGGAAATGGGTGGCGAACAGGGTGCGCGAGCGGTTGACCGCGTTCAAGTGCTCGACGCAGGCAAAAGCGATCGACAGGCCGTCGAAGGTCGCCGTGCCGCGTCCGATCTCGTCGAGGATGACGAGCGAGCGCGCGGTCGCCTGATTGAGGATGGCCGCCGTCTCGACCATCTCGACCATGAAGGTGGACCGCCCCCGCGCGAGGTCGTCGGCTGCGCCGACCCGCGAGAACAGGCGGTCGATAATTCCGACATGGGCGCGCCCCGCCGGCACGTAGGAGCCGATCTGGGCGATGAGCGCGATCAGCGCGTTCTGGCGCAGATAGGTCGACTTGCCGGCCATGTTCGGGCCGGTGACGACCGCGATGCGGCCGCCGTCGGCGGCGTCGCCGGACAGGTCGCAGTCGTTGGCGACGAAGGGCTCGCCGGCGGCTTTCAGCGCCGCCTCGACCACCGGATGGCGGCCGCGCTCGATTCTGAAGGCGAGCGAAGCGTCGACCAGGGGGCGCGTCCAGTCGCGCCTGACCGCGAGCTCGGCGAGCGCCGCGGCGACGTCGATGGCGGCCAGCGCGGCGCCGAAGCCGCGCAGGGACTCGCCCTCGGCGAGACAGGCTTGGCGTAGCCGCTCGAAGGCGTCGAGCTCGAGCGCCAGCGCCCGGTCGGCCGCGGAGGCGATGCGCGCCTCGAGGTCGACGAGGACGCTGGTGGTGAAGCGCAAGGCGCCGGCCATCGTCTGGCGATGGATGAAGCTCGCGTTGAGCGGCGGCCTCAACAGCGCCTCGCCCTGCGCCTGCGGCGTTTCGATGTAATAGCCGAGAAAATTGTTGTGCTTGATCCTGAGCTGCCGGACGCCCGTCTCCTCGGCGTAGGACGCCTGCATCTCGGCGATGACCCGCCGGCTTTCGTCGCGCAGCGCCCGCGCCTCGTCGAGTTCGACGAGAGCCCCGGCCCGGACAAACCCGCCGTCTCGCTTCACGAGCGGCAGGTCGTCGGCGAGCGTCGCCCGAAGATCGCGCTCGAGCGTCCCGCAATCGACGCCGAGGGCCGCGTGACCGCGCAGAAGCTCCGGCGGAAGGGCGTCGGCGTCCGCCAGCGAGCGCGCCAGCGCGGCCGCCGCAGCGAGGCCGTCGCGGACCGCCGCAAGGTCGCGCGGGCCGGCGCGATCGAGGCTCAAGCGCGACAGCGAGCGCAGGAAATCGGGCACGCCGGCAAGGGCCCTCCGCAGGGTTTCCCGCAGAGCGCCGGCCTCGACCAGGAAGTCGAGCGAATCGAGGCGTTCGTCGATCGCGTCGGGATCGGTGAGCGGACTCGCCAGCCGTTCTGCGATGAGCCGCGCGCCGGCCGGCGTCACGGTGAGATCGATCGTCGCCAGCAACGAGCCTTCGCGAGCGCCACTGAGCGTCCTGGTCAGCTCGAGATTGGCGCGGGTCGCAGGATCGATCTCGAGCGTCGCGCCGCGCGGGCGCCGCCTCGGCGGCGACAGCGCCGGCCGCGCCTCAAGCTGGGTGCGCTTGACATAGGCGAGTGCGAGCGCCGCAGCTGCCGTCTCGGCGCGAGAGAAGGCGCCGAAGCCATCGAGCGTCTCGACTCCATAGAACTCGCACACCCTTCGCTCGGCCGCCGGTCCGTCGCCAGCCTCCCGCGCAAGCGGCGTCAGGGCCACGCGCATGTCGGCGATGATGCGTCGGAAGGGCGGCTCGTCGCAGACCGCCTGGGCGGCGACGATCTCGCTCGGCTCGAGCCGCGCCATTTCTGCGGCGAGGCCGGCCTCGTCGGCTTCGCTCAGAGAAAAAGCGCCGGTCGAAAGATCGAGGGCCGCGAGGCCGAAAGTCCAGCGCCCGTCGTTCGCGCGAACCCGCTGGACGGCGACGAGAAGCCTCGTGCGCCCGGGCTCGAGCAGCCGCTCCTCGGTGATCGTGCCCGGCGTCACCAGCCGTACGACGTCGCGCCGGACGACCGACTTCGGGCCGCGTTTCCTGGCCTCGGCCGGATCCTCCAGCTGTTCGCAAACGGCGACGCGATGGCCGAGCGCGATCAGCCGGTTGAGGTATTCGTCGGCGCGCTCGATCGGCACGCCGCACATGCGGATGTCCTCGCCCTCGTGCTTGCCGCGCTTGGTCAGCACGATGCCGAGCGCCCGGCTCGCGACTTCGGCGTCGTCGAAAAAGAGCTCGTAGAAATCGCCCATCCGGTAGAACAGCAGGCAGTCCGGATTGGCCGCCTTGATCTCGAAATACTGCGCCATCATCGGCGTCAGCCGAGTGGCGACGCTTTCGGGTCCGGGACTGGCGCTCGAGGCTTCCATGCGCGCCGAGCCTAGCAAATCGAGCCTCGCCGCGCAGGACGCGCCAACGGGATATCCACCCCGAGCTGCAATCCGCCGGCCTTTGTAGGGCGGGGTCGCTGACGGCGCCGCCGCGCTCCGTAGGGCGTCCGGAACGACGCCGGTCTTTCGACGGGCTATGGGGCGCGGCTACAGCGTGTCCGCCGGCTTCAGGAAGCGCTCGCCTTCAGGAGCCGGCGGGCCTTCATCGCGCTGGCGGCCATGGTGTAGCCGCCGTCGGCGCCGTCGACGAAGTGGACGTGGTTGCGCTCGGCGATCGAGGGGACGAAGCAAGTGATCTGCGCCGCCCTCTGCCGGAACAGGCCCCAGTTGGCGAAGTCGTCGGCCGCGGCGAGGCGGGCCTCGAGCGCGTCGGCAAAGCCGAGGGTGCAGTCGAGCGTCATGCGCAAGCCGTCCTCGAATTTCCGGAAATCGGCGTTGGCGACCACGTCGTCCGCAAGAAGGGCCGCGTCGAAGCCGCCGGTCTTCAGCTTGAACCGGTGAAAGGCGAAGTGGACGAGGTAGTTGCTCGCCGCCGTCAGTCGCGCCTTCCACCGGGGAATTCCGGAAGCGGAGATCGCGATTGTCTCCAGGGCGATCGCCTTTTCCGCGGGCCCAACTCCGAGGTTTTCGGCGGTGATCGGGGGCCCGCAACGCGCAGCGTCCAGCGTCATGTCGACGATCTCCTCGACGAGAAAGCCGTATCGCGGGTCGTCGCCGCGCGGCGTGACGATCACCGACAGGACGAGTCCGCGCTTGGCCGGCGCGACGCCCCATCGACAGGAAAGGCCCGTGAGGTTCGGGCGGGCGTCGCGCTTGGCGGGGGGGAGCGCATATTGGCCGAGCTTCGCCCGCTCCGCCAACCAGGCGACGCCGCCGCCCGAAACCATCGCATAGACGCAGTGCTCCGACGCGGCGAAGCGGGCGACCCGTACGTCCCGTCCGGTCGCCCGGATTTCGCTGACGGGGATCATCGCGGCGCGAAGGTCGAGCTCGAATTCCGCTCGAGCGAAGGCGGCCATCGCGGCGAGCGCCTCTGCCGCGGCGGCGGCGTCCTTTGACGAAACCGCCAGACTTGCCCCGTCGCCGCCGAACACGAAGGGAAAGGCGCGTCGCTCGAGCGCATTGGCGACGGCGGCGATCGCGCCCGCGCCGACCATGTTGACCATCTTGTAGCGGCCTTGCGCAATCGCGGCGGTCGACCCGACGACGTCGGCGCAACCGACGACCCAGTCATTCGGCGCCGGCGCGTAGTTCGACCTCTTCACCGCCTCGGCAAAATCGTCCAGGATCGGGAGCCTGTCGTAAAAGTCGCTCATCGGGCGCTTGCCTCCGGACGCATTGGTAACGCAACTGGCGCGGAAAATCAGCGAAGCTTCGTCTGGATGAGCGGCCCCGGCCCCACTCCCAGCGACAAGCTCCGCCCCGCCTCGATCGCCTCGCCGACGAAGGCCTTCGCCGCAGCGACAGCCTCCCACAGCGGCTTGCCGAGAACGACATGGGCCGCGATCGCGCTCGAGAGGGTGCAGCCGGTGCCGTGCAGATTGGTCGAGGCGCGCCTCGGCGCGGCCAAGCGGCGGACGCCCTCCGACGTGACGAGGAGGTCGACCGCCTCGTCGCCCGGAAGGTGGCCGCCTTTCATCAGGACGGCGCGCGGTCCGAGCGCGATCAGCGCGCGCCCCTGGCGGACCATGTCCGCTTCCGTTCGCGCGATCTCCTGGCCGAGCAGCGCCGCCGCCTCGGCGAGATTGGGGGTGAGGCAGTCGACGCGCGGCAGGAGAGCCCTGCCGACCGCCTCGATGAAGCCGGCGTCGCTCAGCGCCGCGCCGGAGGAAGCGGCCATGACGGGGTCGTAGACGATGTAGGCCCTCTCACCTTCTCCCCGCTTGCGGGGAGAAGGTGGCGCCCGACCCTCTCCCCGCGAGCGGGGAGAGGGAGGCTGCAGCGCGTCCTCCACCGTCTGCGCGATCGCCGCGCTCCCCAGCATGCCGATCTTGACCGCAGCGACGTTGAAATCCGAAAGGACGGCGTCGATCTGCGCTGCAACGACTTCGGGCGGCGCAAGATGAACGGCGCGCACGCCTTTCGTGTTCTGCGCCGTCAGCGCGGTGACGACGCACGCGCCATAGACGCCGAGCGCGGCGAAAGTCTTGAGATCCGCCTGAATCCCGGCCCCAGCGCCCGAATCCGAGCCAGCGATGGTGAGCGCGATCGGGGTTTTCAAGGTCGCGTCGCGCCGATCCATTCCCTCGCGCGCCCCTCCGGGTCCCGGTTCAGCGTGATGTCGGTGACGACGGAGACGACGTCGGCGCCGGCGGCGAGACAGAGCTTCGACCGCTCGACCGTAAGGCCGCCGATGGCGACGAGCGGGATCGCCCCGATGCGGCGCTTCCACTCGCCGATGCGCTCGAGTCCCTGCGGCGCGAAGGCCATCGCCTTGAGGATCGTCGGATAGATCGGCCCGAGCGCGACATAGTCCGGATCGAGTTTTAGCGCGCGGCCGAGCTCGGCGTCGTCGTGCGTGCTCACGCCAATGCTCACTCCCGCGCGGCGAATGGCGGAAATGTCGGCCGTATCGAGATCGCCCTGCCCGAGGTGAACCCAGGGCGCGCCCTCGTCGATGGCGATGCGCCAAAAATCGTTGACGACGAGCGTCCCGCTCGCCTTGGCGGAAATCGCCAGCGCCTCGCGCGCCTCGCGTCTGACCGTGGCCTCGTCCTTGTCCTTCACCCGCAATTGAATGAGCCTTGCGCCGACGCCGACGAGCCGCGCGACCCATTCGGCGCTGTCGACGATCGGGTAGAAGGGGTCGAGCCCCCCTCTCACGTCAGCACCGCCCTGCCCACGACCGGCGTCGAGGGGGCGGCCATGTCGCGCGGCTGCATCGGGCCGGCGAGAAAGGCTGCGCGGCCGGCCTCGATCGCCTGGCCGAAGGCGCGCGCCATCGCGACCGGATCGCCGGCCTTGGCGACCGCGGTATTGAGCAGGACGCCGTCATAGCCGAGCTCCATCGCCGCGGCCGCCTGCGACGGCAGGCCGATGCCGGCGTCGACGATCAGCGGAACGTCGGGGAAGTGCGCCCGGAGCGCGCGGAGGCCGAACAGGTTGTTGAGCCCCTTGCCCGAGCCGATCGGCGCGCCCCAAGGCATCAGAACCCGGCAGCCGGCTTCGATGAGCCGCTCGGCGACGACGAGGTCCTCGGTGGTGTAGGGAAACAGCTCGAAACCGTCGGCTGCGAGAATCCGCGCCGCCTCGACGAGACCGAACACGTCCGGCTGCAGCGTGTCGGCCTCGCCGATCACCTCGAGCTTCACCCACGACGTGCCGAACACCTCGCGCGCCATCTGAGCGGTCGTCACCGCCTCCTTCACGCTGTAGCAGCCGGCGGTGTTCGGCAGAACACGCGCGCCGATCTCGCGGATGAGGCGCCAGAAGTCCTGACCCTCCTTGAGCCGCGCCGATTCGCGCCTCAGCGACACGGTGACGATCTCCGCGCCCGAGGCGCGCGCCGCGTCGGCGAGGATCGCGGGCGAGGGATATTGCGACGTGCCGAGCATGAGGCGCGAGCTCAAGCTCACGCCGTAGAGGGTGAGGTTGAAGTCTTGGATCACGGTCCTTGCGTCCTTCAGCAAACGCTCATCCCCCCTGCCGCGGCGCGAGAATCTCGATCTTGTCACCGTCCTTCACCGGCGTCGCCTCGCGCAAGCGCGCTGGAACGAACTTGCCGTTGAGCGCGGTCGCGACTTTCGCCTCGCCGTAATCGAGCGCCTCGAGCGCCGCGGCGAGCGTGGCGGCGGCGACTTCGCGCGGTTCGCCGTTGACGATCAGGGTCATGGCCGACCGTCCGTTTCTTGCCGAGCGACACCCTTCACCTCGCAATTCCCAAGAATAACGCGAGCAGGCGTTCCACTTCCAGCATCCGGATCGCGTCGAGCTTGCCAAACGATGGGCCGACCTTCCCGCGCATCACCGTCATGGCCTCGTCCACCATGATTTGCGATGGCGCGCGCAGGCCGTTCAACTCGTCGGGTTCGACCGTTACGCGGAGAAGTGGCGCCTCGACCAACGTGCTGGAAACAAGCAACACCGTTCGTGTCGGATGCGCGTCGAAATGATCGGATTGAACGATCAAGGCGGGACGCGGCTTTCCGAAATCGCCCTGGACGGCGATCGTCACGAGGTCCCCGCGCCTCATCGCGAGTCGGTCGAGTCAAGCATATCGGCGAGAGCTGCGTCCAGAAATTCGGATAAGCCGGAATCATTGCGGTCCGCTTCCACGACAAGCTTCGACTGGCGCCGGCATTCGGCGGCGAAGCCCGGCCGCCGCGTGTCGGGCGCCCAAATCTGTATGGGGCGCAATCCGTTCTTGCGTAAAGCGTCGCGTCGTCTCTTGACCCGCTCAGCGACTGGCTTTGGCATCGGAAGATATTCCTCATTCGGCGAAGCTCGTTACATGTAACATAGATCGGGCGCCGCGCCAAGCAAGCGCGAAGCGGGTTCCTTCGCTCGCTCAAGCCGAGATGAACGGAGCGGCGCGAGCCTTGTCTGCGCTCCATCTCTCCATGACCAGATCCGCCGCTCGCGGGGCATACGCCGGGGCGAGCAGGAAGCCGTGGCGGAAGAAGCCGTTGACGAAGATGCGGCCCTCGCGCTCCTCGATGCGCGGCTCGTTGTCGGGGTAGGCGGGGCGCACGCCGGCGCTCATTTCGAGGATCTCCGCTTCCCCGAACGCGGGGTGCAGCGCATAGGCCGCGCCAAGAAGCTCGAGCGCCGAGCGCACCGAGACCGCCCCCCTCTCGGCGCTCTCGATCATCGTCGCGCCGATCATGTATTCGCCGTCCGCCCTCGGCACGACATAGAGGGGATGGCGCGGGTGAAGCAGCCGCACCGAGCGCGTCAGTCTCACCTCGGCCGTGCGCACGCGGATCATCTCGCCGCGCACGCCCCGCAACTCCGGCAACTCGGCGCGCGCGGCGAAACCCCGGCAGTCGAGCACGATCCCCGCCCCCGGCCCGAGCCGCCTCCCATCCTCGCCGAAGCGCAGGTCGACCCCGTGCTCTCTCAGTTTCCCGGCGAGCGCGCGCAGGGCGGCGCGCGGATCGACGTGACCCTCGCGGGCGAAGAAGAGGCCCTTGTGGAAGCGGCCCTCGAGGTCCGGCTCGAGCGCGGCGATGCGCGTTCCGTCCACCCGCTCGTAACCGCTGGTCCGCCGGGCGAAACGCTCGATCTCGCCGGCGTCGCGCGGCGGGGCGACGACCAGCGTTCCGGCCCGCGCCACGCCCGGCGCATGGGCGTCCCACCAATCGAGCGCGCGCCGCCCGAGCTCGACCACCTCGGGAGGCGCGCTCTCGCCCTCACAGAATGGCGCGAGCATGCCGCCGGCGAGCCATGAGGCGCTGGCGCCGAGATCCTCGGCGCGCTCGACAAGCGCCACCTCCGCGCCGCGTTCGGCAAGCGTCGTTGCGGTCACGAGACCGGCGACTCCGGCGCCGACCACGGTTACGCGCATCGCGCGCCCCCTCCAGCTCCCTCTCCCCGTTCACGGGGAGAGGGTTGGGGCGAGGGGCAGGGAGATCGATCGTTCATCATTCCGCCGCCTTCACGTAAAGGGCGCCGCCGCTCTCGACGAACTCGCGCGACTTCTCCGCCATGCCGGCCATCGCCTCCGCCTCGGCGCGAAGATCCTGGGTGATCTTCATCGAGCAGAACTTCGGCCCGCACATCGAACAGAAATGCGCGACCTTGTGGCTATCCTTCGGCAGGGTTTCGTCATGGAATTTCTGCGCCGTGTCGGGGTCGAGCCCGAGATTGAACTGGTCGGCCCATCGGAAGTCGAAGCGCGCCCGCGAGAGGGCGTCGTCGCGGATGCGCGCCGCCGGATGGCCCTTGGCGAGATCGGCGGCGTGGGCGGCGATGCGATAGGTGATGACGCCGGTCTTCACGTCGTCGCGGTCGGGTAGGCCGAGATGCTCCTTCGGCGTCACGTAACAGAGCATCGCCGTGCCGAACCAGCCGATCATCGCCGCGCCAATGCCGGAGGTGATGTGGTCGTAGCCCGGCGCGATGTCGGTGATGAGCGGCCCGAGCGTGTAGAAGGGCGCTTCGCCGCATGCGCTGAGCTGCTTCTCCATGTTGATCTTGACCTTGTGCATCGGCACGTGGCCGGGCCCTTCGATCATCACCTGGCAGCCCTTGTCCCACGCGATCTTGGTCAGCTCGCCCAAGGTCTCGAGCTCGGCGAATTGCGCCGCGTCGTTGGCGTCGGCGGTCGAGCCCGGCCTCAAGCCGTCGCCGAGCGAGAACGAGACGTCGTACTTGCGCATGATGTCGCAGATGTCGCCGAAGCGCTCATAGAGGAAGCTCTCGCGGTGCCCCGCGAGGCACCAGCGCGCCATGATCGAGCCGCCGCGCGATACGATGCCGGTCACGCGCTTCGCCGTCAGCGGCACATAGGCGAGCCGCACGCCGGCGTGGATGGTGAAATAGTCGACCCCCTGCTCCGCCTGCTCGATCAGCGTGTCCTTGAACACCTCCCAGTCGAGCTTGAGCGGGTCGCCGCCGACCTTCTCCAGCGCCTGATAGATCGGCACCGTGCCGATCGGGACCGGCGAATTGCGCACGATCCAGGAGCGGATGTTGTGGATGTTGCGGCCGGTGGAGAGATCCATGACCGTGTCGGCGCCCCAGCGGATCGCCCACACCATCTTCTCGACTTCCTCGGCGACGCCCGAACTCACCGCCGAATTGCCGATGTTGGCGTTGACCTTGACGAGGAAATTACGGCCGATCGCCATCGGCTCGAGCTCGACGTGATTGATGTTGGCCGGAATGATGGCGCGCCCGCGCGCCACCTCGGAGCGCACGAACTCCGACGTCACGAATTCCGGGATCTCGGCCCCGAAGCTCTCGCCCTCGGCGATCCGCGCGGCCGCCTCCTCGACCGCCGCCTCGCGCGCGAGGTTCTCGCGATGGGCGACATAGATCATCTCCTCCGTGATGATTCCGGCGCGGGCGAATTCGTATTGGGTGACGAGCTGGCCCGCGCCTCCCGCGCGCAGCGTGCGCTTCGCCGGGCAGAGCGGCGCGAGATGATCGGCCGCGGCGACGCCGTTGTCCTCCGGCCTGATCGAGCGGCCGTCGATCGCGGCGTAGCCGCGCGACTCGATCCATGACTCGCGCACCCGCGGCAGGCCGCCCTCGAGATCGATCGGCGGCGTGCTCTCGGTGTAGGGGCCGGAAGGGTCGTAGACCCTGACCGGCGGCTCGTTCGGGTCGCTGAGCGGGATCTCGCGGAACGGCACGCGGATGTCGGGCCGGCCCCTCGGCGAGGCGTAGACCTTGCGCGAGCCGGCGATCGGCCCGGCGGTGACATCATGCGGCGCGGCGAATTTGAGAATCTCGTTCATGGCCGACTCCTCGCGCGGTTCACGGCCCGACGGCGGAGGGGGAGCTGACCGGAAGAGGGAAATGCGGCCGCTTCGGTCCCTTCGCCGGCATGACCCGGATCAGGTTCAAAGGGTTCGGCTCGTCGCCGTCTCAGCCCCGTTCGGGACGCCCCTCGAGCAGGGTGAATCATGGGGAATGGCGACGGTTCCGTCAATAGCGAATCGACGGCGGCGTTCGCGAAGCCGGGCCTACGACCGGTTCACCGGCGCGGCCGCCCTCCCGTTGGCGACACGCCGGCGGGCGACCCGCGCCGCGACCTGGGCAATCCCCGGCGTCCGGCTCATAGCGGCCGCCGCCCTCCGCCGCCACTGGCGCACGAGCGCCGCCGCTGCTTGCTTGTAGGGAGCGACGATCCGGTGAGCGTAGTGATGCCAAGCCGTCACCTTCCGATAGGCCCAGACGAACCAGGGCATCGTCATCAGCCTGTGCTCGGTCAGGTCGAAGATCGCCGGAATGACGGAGATCGCGAGGAGTTTGAGGATGATCCATGCAATCGCGCCGGAAACGACGTAGCCCATGGCGATGGCGATCGTGGCGACGAACAGCAACGGCTCCACGATCAGGAACGGCACGAGAAAAATCAGCAGCACCAAGGGCGCCGGCAGGCGGTCGACGACAGCGGCGAAGGCCCGCTTGACGCTCGACCAGGGGATGTGCCGGACGACGAGGCGGGCGAGCGCGATCAGGCCTTCCCAAACCCAGACGACTGCCAGAAACGCCAGCGCCAGCGCCAAAAGCGCGCTCCGCCTCGCCTTGTGATGCTTCATTCGAACAGTATTTCCAAAGAATCCTGCGGCGGACACCCGTTAACGACCCCGCGAGGATGCCGACAAATCGCGGCCTCGGCAAGGCCGCCGGCGCCGCAATATGGCCATCAAGAGGCTGTTAACGCTGCCCGTCCTTCCCTCGATTCACGATAATAACTAGCAGGGATCGGTAAGGTTGCCGGAACCTTGCCTTAACGGTTCGGCGCCTAGGCAGCGCGGGGTCGGGCGAGCGTCTCAGGAGCGTTTTATGGCTGCGGGGAAATCCAGAGCCTGCCTAGCGTTGGCGACGTCGATCGCGCTCGGCCTCGCCTTGAGCGCCTGCGCCCGGCACAACTCGGACGGCGATCTCGCGGCCGGCTATGGCTCGGCCGGGCCGGGCAGCGTGCAGGAGTTCAACCAGACCGTCGGCGACCGCGTCTTCTTCGACACCGATCAGACCGGCCTGTCGGCCGCCGCCCAGGCGACTCTCGACAAGCAGGCGGCCTGGCTCAGCCGTTACAACCGCTATTCCTTCACCATCGAGGGCCACGCGGACGAGCGCGGCACGCGCGAGTACAATTTCGCCCTCGGCGCGCAGCGCGCCCAAGCGGCGCGTGACTATCTCGTCGCCAAAGGCGTCTCGGCCGCCCGGATGAAGACCATCAGCTACGGCAAGGAGCGGCCGGTCGCGGTATGCGACGACATCTCGTGCTGGTCGCAGAATCGCCGCGCCGTCACCGTACTGAACGGCGCGCCGGCGAGTTGACGGGAGATCGTATGGCTTCTCCTCTTTGCATAGCGCGCGCGGACTGGCGTCCGGCCCTTATGGCGCTCGCCTGCCTGGCGTTCGCTTCCCCCGCCCAGGCCCAGGGCTTCGACTTCTTCCACCATCAGTCTCCGCCCGCTGACGTCCCTGGGGCGGCCCGGTCCGACGAGGCGGCCGCGCTGGTGGTGCGGCTCAACCGGCTCGAGGAGGAGCTGCGCCAGGCGAACGGCCGCATCGAGCAGCTCGAGAACGCCAACCGTCGCCTGGAGGATCAATTCCAGAAGTTCCGCCAGGACGTCGAATATCGGTTCGGCGAGCGCTCCGGCGGAGCGCCCGCACCGCCGCCGGCGGTCGCCTCCGCGCCGGCAGCTATCATGCCCTCGCCCGCCGCGGCCCCTCCGGTGACCGTGATCGAAGCGCCCGTCGCGGCGCGGGCGAGGAAGTCGGACGCCTTCGATCCCAACGCCGAGCCGAACGCGCCGGGCGCGCCGCAGCCGCTCGGAACCACGGCGCCGAGCGCACCGCTCATCCGATCCGTTCCGCCTGCCGGGGCGCCTCTCGAGCTCGGCAGGGGTCCGGCGCCGCCGACCCCGACCGCAACGGGGCCGACGATCGTCGGCTCCGGGGTGGCGATGCTGGATGCTCCAAGGGAACAGTTCAACACTGCGCTGCAGGCCTTCCAGGCCGGTCAGTACCCGCAGGCGGAGGCCGGGTTCAAGGCGTTCATGGCGGGCAATCTCGGCCACCGGCTCACGCCGGACGCGATCTTCTACGTCGGCGAGACTTACTTCCAGCGATCGCGCGCGCGGGAAGCAGCCGAGCAATATTTGAAGGTGACCACGGACTACCCGAAATCGTCGCGCGCGCCTGAGAGCATGGTGCGCCTCGGCCAGGCGCTGGCCGCGCTCGGCAATTCCGAGCAGGCCTGCGCGACCTTCGCCGAATTCGGCAAGCGCTACCCGAACGCGACGGCGTCGGTGAAGAAGCTCGCCGAGCGCGAGACGGCCAAGGATCACTGCGATTAGGACGCGCCCTTGGCGAGCGAGTTCCATGCGTCTCTCCGCCGGTTTTGCGGCAGGAATTTCAACAAGCGCACCAAGAGAGTCAGCAGAAACACCAAGCTGATTGGGTAAGTCGGGCCGACCTGGACCTTCGTGCGTCCTTTGTGCCCTTTGCAGTGAAAAAATGTCACCTCCTCTCGCCGACAATCTCAGCGACGCGCGCATCGACGCGCTGTTCGCCACGCTCGCCGGCCGCGCCCTCCTCCTCGCGGTCTCCGGCGGCCCCGACTCGACCGCTCTCCTCCTCATGGCGGCCGAATGGGCGGCGCGGCGCGGCGGACGCATCGCCGCGGCGACCGTCGACCACGGCTTGAGGCCCGAGAGCGCCGTCGAGGCGGAGGCGGTCGCGGCGCTCGCGGCGAAGCTCGGCGTCCCGCACGAGATTCTGGTCTGGACGGGCGCGAAGCCCGCGACCCGCGTGCAGGAACGCGCCCGCGAGGCCCGCTACCGGCTGCTGATCGGGCGCGCGCGCGAGATCGGGGCCGACGCGATCGCGACCGCCCACCACGCCGACGATCAAGCCGAGACCGTTCTCTTCCGCCTCATTCGCGGCTCGGGCGTCGCGGGCCTCGCCGGCATAGAGAGGATGAGCGAGCGCGACGGCGTGACGATCGTTCGTCCGCTGCTCGGCGTGACCAAGAGGGATCTCGTCGCCTTCTGCCGCTCGCGCGGCGCCGCCTTCGCCGACGATCCCTCCAACGCAGACCCCCGCTTCGCCCGGCCGCGCCTGCGCGCGCTGATCGAGCGCCTGGGCGAGGAAGGCCTGAACGCCGAGGGCCTCGTCCGCCTCGCCCGCCGCGCCGCCGAGGCGGACGAAGCGCTTGCGCGAATGACCGCCGAGGCCGAGGCGAGAATCGGCGCCGACGGCCACGTCGACGCGCGGGCCCTGTTCGCCGAGCCGATCGCCATCGTGCAGCGGTTGCTGGCGCGGCGAATCGCGAAGGCGGGAGGGCGCGACGAAAGCCGCATCGGCCTCGAGAAGATCGAGACGCTGGCCCTCCGCCTTGGCGAAGCGGCGGCGAACGGACAGGCGCTCGCCGCCAACGTCGGCGGCGCGCTTATCCGGCTCAGCGCGAAGGGACGGCTCAGCTTCACGCCGGAGCCGGCGAGAAGACCCACAGCGATAAGGGCCGGGAATCGCCCGCCGAAAGACGAGCGCCCACCCACGCCAACGCCGCCCCCTCATGACGAGTAGGGGTCGTCGGCTCTCCTGGTCCACTGTTCGCAACAGTGCGAAAACCCGCTATCCTGCCGTCACACGCTCACAGGGGAGGCCGTCATGCTTTGGGGAATCGATCCGCTTTTGGACGCGGAGCTGCTCTACGCCTTGCGCCGCATGGGCCACGGCGACGAGATCGCCATCGTCGACGCCAATTTCCCGTCGGCCTCGACCGCGAGCTCGACGATCACCGGTCAGCCGATCATCATGGCGGGCGTTTCCGCCGCGCGCGCGGTGGAGGCGGTGCTCTCCGTGATGCCGCTGGACAGCTTCGTCCCGGACCCGGCGCTGCGCATGGAGGTGACCGGCGATCCCGTCGCCGTGCCGCCTGTCCAGCAGGAGGTGCAGCAGGCGATCGACCGGGCGGTCGGCCGCCGCCAGCCGCTCGTCGGCATCGAACGCTTCGCCTTCTACGAGCGCGCCGCCGAAGCCTTCGCCATCGTCGCCACCGGCGAGCGCCGCCACTACGGCTGCTTCATCTTCAAGAAGGGCGTGCTGCCGGAGGAGTGAGGCGGCTCGACCGGATCAGCGATGGTCGACGATCTGTCGTCCACCTTCGCGGCGGACTCTACGCCGCCCTCTCCGCGAGCAATCGCCGCATGACCTCGGGGTCGCGCTCGATGGCCAGCAACAGCGCGCGCGCCGGCGCGTCGGGGTTGCTGCGGCGCTGCTCCCAATCCCGCAATGTCGTGATTGGAAGATGAAAGGCTGCGGCAAATTCCGCTTGCGTCATCCCGAGACGGTTTCTCAGCGTCTTGACGCGCGAAACCCGACGCATCTTCGCGAGTTGCTCGGAAGTGAGCGGTTGCGCGTCGGGATCGGACCGTGCGGCGGCGAGGAGCTGCTCGTCGGTCATCGCATCGAGCCGCGTCCAATCGGTTTTGCCTCGGGGCAAGGGATCACCACTCTTCACGGTCACCCGCGTAGTACCTGTCTTGCTCATATCGTGTGGCCTTCCGGGCCGATATTATTCTGCACGCGTCCTCGCGAGGGAGCGTCACGACGACAAGCAGGACGCTGCCGTGAGCCATCCCAATGACCTGAATCCGCTCCTCGCCGTAGACGAACAGCGTGTCGATCGCCTCCACGCGGTTCGTGTCTTCGAGCGCAACGATGGCGTCGGCAAAATCCACACCATGCTTGCCAAGATTGGCGGCGGCTTTGCGATCGTCCCATTCATATTGCACTGAAAAAGGACACTACCGGATATCGGTAGTTGCGGCAAGAGTGGCTTTGGGCGAAAGACTTCAGATCCGACAGCGAGTGCAGAGCCGCTCACCCCCGGCGGAAATGATCTCGTCGTATCACCGGCGCCTCCGCGACCGTTTGAACACTAGGGAGCGCGACCTCGTCGATTGGCGCTTCAATCGGCGGCGGACCGCCCCGCGCCGTGATCAACGGCGCTTGAAGACCTGCCGAAAAAGGATGGTCGCCGCCTGAGGTCCCGTCGTCGAAGAAACAGGGGGGGCCGTCGCGCAATGTGATCACGCTCACAGCGCCGCAACCGCTCACGTTGTAATCGCCGTGAATAGGGGGCGCCTGGGCGCGTCCCAGTCGCGGGGAGTTTTCCATGTCATTCAGAAAGCCATCGACCAGCGTTCTTGCCTTCAGCGCAACGATTGCGGCGAGTCTCTTCGCCTGCGCGGCCGCCGCTTGGGCCGGGTCAGCGTCGCCGACGGACGGCAGGGCCGAATATAAGCCGATCCAGAGCGTCAGCTACGACTTCGGCTCGAAGGCGATGAGCGGATACTTCGTGAAGCAAGGCTCCGCCTGTCTCGTGACGCTGATGGTGATCGAGAGGAGCGATCCCGAACAATCGCCTCCGGCGACGGCGACTCGGATTCGCCTGACGATGAGTCCGGGACAGACCGCCGGCCTCGACAGCGAGGAAGGCCGCTCGCTCAACATCACCTGCGGCGAGGGCGCAGCGAAGCTCGTCGTCGACGCCGGCGATCGGGACAGCCTCATGGCGCTTCAGGCGCAAGGGTCGCCGAACAGGCTTGCCGAGGAGCAGCGCTAGCGAATTCCGCTGGTGCGCGAGCGATCTGGCGCCTGGGCGCTAGTCATCGCTCTCGCGGCCTGCCTCGGCGCTGCCGCGCAAGAGACGGCGCCGGCCGGCAGGCCTTACCGTATCGTCGACGGCAAGGTCGACGCGCGGACCTACAACGGCTATCGGCGCTTCCACGCCGGCTGCAATCACTGCCACGGGCAGGATGGCATGGGCTCGACCTTCGCGCCCTCGCTGGTCGAAGGCTTGCCCGACATCGAAGCGTTCCGGCGCATCGTCCGGGACGGCGCCCGCGACGGCGCGTCGGCCATGAAGGGCTTTGCCGGCGACCCCAATGTCGCTCCCTACGTCGACGATATCTACGCCTACCTCCGCGCCCGCGCCGACGGCGCGCTCGGCCGCGGACGGCCGGAGAAGCTCGGCGAATAGGACGGCTGCCGCCTGCCGCGAAAAAATTACCCTCTCCCCGCTCGCGGGGAGAGGGTAAGGGTGAGGGGCGCGGGAGATTGGCCGCCGGCGTCTTATAACGTCGACCGCCGCTCCAGCGCCGCCAAGATCGTTTCCAGCACGTCGTCGATGTCGGCGTACACTTCGGCGTGACGAACCTGGCGATCCGATGGCCCGTTCGCGCAAAAACTCTTCGATTTGCGTCGCGGCGACGCTCGTCATCGCTCGAATGAGTCTTCTTCTCGCAACAGGCGAAGTCGGCGAAATGGGGTCCGATCGGCGCCTGACGAACGAACTTGAATCCGCCGAGAAGGCGACCGCGGAGCGCCAGAGCCGACTCTCGGCCTCGCTTTGGTGCTGGCGCAGCGCGCGCGCTCGACGGTCTCATGCAGGCGCGATCCGGGCATGAAAGCCTGCTCCGTTCTCTGCTCGCCCCGCCCCTCACCCTCTCCCCGCAAGCGGGGAGAGGGGACCGCGCCTATGCGACAGTGAACTGGGCCATCATCCCGGAATCCTCATGCTCCAGAATGTGGCAGTGCGCCATATACGGATTTTTCGCGTCCGCCGAATGCGGAAAGCGCATCAGGATCTCGGTCGCGCCGCCGGCCGAAACCGGGGCGATGTCTTTCCAGCCGGCGCGGTAGGCCTCGGGCGGTTTGCCATCCGTCGAGAGGATCCGAAACTGGCAGCCGTGAACGTGCACTGGGTGCAGCATGCGATCGCTGCCTTCGGCAATTTTCCAGCGCAGCCACTGACCGCGGGCCGCCCCGAAGTCGATTCTGTCGAGCGAGAACGGCTTTCCGTTCACGCCATTTGCAGAGAGCTGATCCGCTTCCGGCAGCGCGGGCTCGTTCACAATGAGGTTAGTCACCCGGGCGGCGACCTCGGAGTCCATCTTGCCGGTTCCGGCGATCTTCATCAGCCCCACCCGGTCGAGCAGCATCATGCCCTGCGCGTCCTTGAACATGTTCATCACGAGCTGCTGGCTGACCGCGGGAGGCTCGTCAGGCAGCGGCGGCAGACCGGCGAGGCGCGAGGGCAGCCGCCCGTTCCCGTCCGCGCCATCCGGCCTGATCGTCATGAGCGGCAGCGGCCGATCAAAGGGAAGCAGCCGCATGATCGCCTGCGGGACCGGCAGCGTGACAAGGTCGAAGGCCGAGCCGTCACGCCCGTCCACCAGCACCTCGAAACGCTCGCCGACGTGCGCCAGCAGCTGTTTGAGCTCGACGGGACTTTCGAGGAGGCCGCCGTCCGAGGCGATCACGTAGAGCGATCGGCCGTCCGATGCGGAGAGGATATAGCTGCGCGCATTCGAGCCATTGAGAATCCTGAGCCGGAGCCACCCCCGCGCGGCGCGGGCTTCGGGATAGTGCGCGCCGTTCACCAGCATGAGGTCGCCGACATATCCGTTGGTCACCGCCACGATGTTCATCCGATCGAAAAACTGACCGTCCGGCATGAAGCGGCGGTCCTGAATGATCAGCGGAATGTCGTCGACGCCCCATCGCGACGGCAGCGGCAGAGCGGACGCTTCATCGTCATCGACGATCAGCAGCCCCGCGAGGCCCTTGAGGACTTGCTGCGCCGTCCGCGGGTAGTCATGAGGATGAAACCAAAGCGTCGCCGCGGGTTGATCGATGGTCAGCTGTGTCCGCCAAAGCTTGCCCGGCGAGATGACCTGATGCGGTCCGCCATCGGCGGCTCCCGGGATGATCAGCCCATGCCAATGCATCGTCGTGTCTTCCGGGAGGCTGTTGGTGACCTGTGCGATCACCTTCTCACCCCGCCTCACGCGCACCGCCGGCCCGAGATAGGGTCCGTTGACGCCATAGGTCGCCGTGTCCTGGCCGCCCTGAAAGCGCATCGAACCCGGTCGCAAATCGAGCGCAATCGTGCCGTTGGCGCTCGCTCTGAGCTCGGGCGGGATCGGCACCGCGGGCCGCGCGCTATCCTCCGCGCCGGCCCTGCCGGGACGCAATCCTCCGACCATGGAAGCGGCCGCGCCTCCGAGGAGCAGGGCTCGCCTCGAGAGTTGCGCCATCAGTTTCTCCACCTGACAGGAGCGTCCGCTTCCGCGATCACCCGCCTGTCGACCGCACCGACGGCGCGCCGCCTCTCTCCGCGAGGATCAGGGAGAAGAGTCCCTCTCGATCGGTCCAGTCGGCAATCGGAGTCCAGCCGCCGGCGCGCAGCAGCAGCAGAGCGTCACGCGGACCGTATTTGAGGCTGTTCTCGGTGTGGATGGTCTCGCCTTTCGCCATCGAAAAGCGCCGGCCGTCGACCGCGAAGCGGATGTCGCGAACGGCCTCGAGGTGCATTTCGATCCGCGCCTCGCCGTCGTTCCAGCGCGCGACATGACGAAAGGCGTCGACCGGCAGGGAGCCGTCGAGCTCGCGGTTGATGCGCCGCAGAAGATTGAGATTGAACGCCGCCGTCACGCCCCGCGAATCGTCATAGGCGGGCAACAGAGCGTCCTCGGACTTGATGCGGTCGATGCCGATCAAGAGCATCGAACCGCCGCCGAGGGTCGCCGCCATCGCCCGCAAGAGATCCACGGCCTCGGGCGCCAGGAAGTTCCCGATCGTCGAACCCGGGAAGAAGCCCAGCCGCGGCGCGCTATCGATCGCCGCGGGCAATCGCACGGTTTCGGTAAAGTCCCCTTCGAGCGGATGGATCGGCAAGTCGGCGAACAGTTTTGAGAGCCGTGCGGCCGACTCCCAGAGGAAGTCCTTCGAGATGTCGATCGGCACATAGGCGACGGGCTTGACCGCCGACAGCAGGAGCGGCGTCTTCGCGGAGGAGCCCGACCCGAATTCGACCACGGCGCGAGCCGGACCGGTCAGCGCGGCGATCTCGCGGGCCGCCTGCGCAAGGAGCGACCGCTCCGTCCGGGTGAGATAGTATTCGGGCAACGCCGTGATCGCTTCGAAGAGCTCGGAGCCGGCGCGATCGTAGAACCAGCGGGCCGGGATGGTTCGAGGCCGCTGAGCGAGACCGTTCAACACGTCACGACGAAAAGCCGGGTCGGCCTCGATGAAGCCGCGCGAACGCAGAGCGCTTGCATATTGAAGCATCAGACATCCTTGGCGAGGCGCAATCAGAGGTCCCTGGCGAGGCGGAGGCCCATGAATTGCCAACGCTGGTGCGGGTAGAAAAAGTTGCGATAGCTGGCGCGCACATGCCCCCGCGGCGTGGCGCAGCTCCCACCCCGCAAAACGAACTGCCCGGACATGAACTTGCCGTTGTATTCGCCGACGGCGCCCGGCGCGGCCCGGAAGCCGGGGTAAGGGAGGAACGCCGATCCTGTCCACTCCCACAGGTCGCCGAACATCTGGTTCAGTCGCGCATGGCTTCGGGCCGGACGGGGCCGGACGGGCTCGGCGGCGTCGGCGAACACGCCCTCACTCGGGTCAAGCGCTTCGGCTGCGCTTTCCCACTCCGCTTCGGTCGGCAATCGGACGCCAACCCAGCGGGCGAACGCGTCGGCTTCGTAGTAGCTGATATGGCGCACGGGCTCCGCCGGATCGATTGTCGTCAGGCCGCCGAGGCCGAATTGGCTCGCCCATTCGCCGTCCGCCCGCCGCCAATAGAGAGGCGCCTCGATGGCGTTCTGCCGCACCCAGGCCCAACCGTCCGACAACCAGAGGCCCGCGTTCCCGTACCCGCCGTCATCGATGAACGCGCGCCACTCGCCGTTGGTGACGAGGCGGCTCGCGAGCGTGTGGGGCTGAACCCACTCGGTATGGCGGGGCGCCTCGCAATCGAAGGCGAAGCCTGCGCCGTCGTGCCCGATCTCGACCGGGCCTTCACGGCCTTCCACCCAACGCAGTGGCGGCGGCGCGCCGACGTTCTCGGCGGGAGCGGATCGCCAAACAGCGGGCGAGAGCGGGTTCTGCGCAAACAGGTGGAGGATGTCGGTGAAGATGAGCTCCTGATGCTGCTGCTCGTGGTGGCAGCCGAGCTCCACCAGGGCCGCAGCTTCGGACGGCAGATCGTCGAGCGCCTGCGCCATCGCTTCATCGACATAGGCGCGATAGGAACGGATCTCGTCCAGCGAAGGGCGCGTGAGCAAGCCGCGTGACGCACGGGCGATGCGAGCTCCTTCGGCTTCATAGTAGCTGTTGAACAGGAAGGGAAAGCGCGGGTCGAAGAGGCTATAATGCGGAAGGCGATTTCGGAGCACGAACGCCTCGAAGAACCAGGTCGTATGCGCCAGATGCCATTTGACGGGCGAGGCGTCCGGCATCGACTGCGCGCTCGCGTCCGCATCGGACAGATTTCTCGCCAGAGCGAGGCTGAATGCACGGACACGATGGAATTGGGCGCGCAATGCGCTGATAGGCGACGGTCGTTCCGGCGCAAGTTGCGCGAATTCACCCATGGTCGACATCCCTTGCCGTCGGACATACCCGCGATCAAACCAACACGACCTATGACGATTTGAAGCGGGCCGGGGTTCCCATTGGATTTCGGCTCTGATGCGCGCGACGCCCGCGACAAGGCGGGGCCGAGAGGCCTCAGACTGCCAGAACTGCTGGAAACGCTTAGGGATTTCGTCGCGGGAGCGGCGGTCCGGCTTCGGCGGTCGGCCGGTCGAATTTCTGTCGCGACCGCCAGTTTTGCAGGCGCGACCGCCGGCCGTGGACTCCAACGAACGCCGCAGCCAAGCGCGCGGCCTCATTCCCCGCTCACATGCCGGCGGCGGCCCCGCCGCTCAGGGCGCGATCGATTCGGACTCGCCCAGCGGCTCCGACGCCGAGCGCGCCAGCGCCATCGCCGTCAGCATGCGCTGCGCGTCGTCCTGCAAAGCCTTGTAGCTTTGCTCCCAGGCGCCTGCACGCGGCCTGGTCTGTGCGAGGCGGCGGACGAGGCCCTCGAGCGCGCCGGCCTTCTCTTCCGCTTCGTGCTACAGCGCCAGCGCAGCCTCGTAATCGGCCGCGTCGACCAGGCGCACTTCCGGTCCTGGCACACGCCGATACACGGCTGCGGCGCCTCGATCCTGCCGCAGCCGATGCATCGCCACGCCTCGACGACGAGAGGCGCCGCCGACGCGATCTCACCTGTCGCCGCAATGATGTGTCGCATTGATTTTCTTCTTTTCCCAGTTGCGGTCCGTTCGCGCTCCCGAGCGATCCCGTGACGCCGTGCGCAATCTCGGTCGCTTCGTAAGGGGAATCCGAATATTCCAGAAGGTTCTACCGAGCAGGCCGGAGGGGAAAACCGCCGTCCCGGCTTGGGTAGAACGCTGCGCCGGCGGCGACGGACGCAATCCGACGCCACCGCGACCTCATGTCGCCTTGGCGGCGCTGGGCGCCAACGACTACGATAACCATGGAGCAGAACTGCCCAGATCCAACACGGCGCCGGACGCCCGGGGGCTCTGCCCGGCGCAAGCCTCGGCGCGCCGTTCCGGACCCTCGGACGCTAGGCGTCGCGGACGAGCACGAGCTGTCTTGACGAGGGACGGGCGCGCTTCGAGCGGGAGGCTTCGACATTCTCCAAAAACTGTCGGGCGCTCTCCTTCCAGGTGTAGCGCAGCGAGCATGCGCGCGCCGCCTCGCGCGGGATCGTCAGCGCCCCGAGACAGGCCGCGCGCAGGTCGTCGCTGAGGATCCCCGCCGCCGGCCCGACGACGTCGATCGGACCCGGGACGGGAAAGGCCGCGACCGGCAGGCCGCTCGCCATCGCCTCCAGGAGAACGATGCCGAACGTGTCGGTGCGGGAGGGAAAGACGAACACGTCGGCGCTGGCGTAGACGTCCGCCAGCACTTCGCCGTATTTTGCGCCGAGGAAATGCGTGCGAGGGTAGCGTCGCTCGAGGGCCGCGCGCGCCGGCCCTTCGCCGACGATGACGGTCGATCCCGGGAGATCGAGCTCGAGCAGCGCCTCGAGGTTCTTTTCCACCGCCACCCGTCCGACCGACAGAAAGATCGGCCGTGGCAGGTCGAGCGCCTGGCCCACACGCGGATGGAACAGCGCGGGGTCCACGCCGCGCGTCCAGAGGCGGACGTTCTCGAAGCCCCGCCTGGCGAGTTCGGCGGCGATGGTCGGCGTCGGCGCCATCACGGCGGCCGAGGGGGCGTGAAACCGACGAAGCCCGGCGTAGGTCAGCGCTTCCGGGATGCCGGTGCGCGCCCGAATGTATTCAGGAAAACGAGTGTGGTAGCTCGTCGTGAAGATACGTTTCGTCTTCAGGCACCAGCGCCGCGTCAGCCAGCCGATCGGGCCTTCGGTGGCGATGTGGATATGGTCGGGCGCCGCCTCCTCGATTCGCCGGGCGATCTGTCCCGGCGTGGTGATCGCGACGCGGATGTCCGGATAGGTCGGCATCGGCGCGGTCCTCATGCCCTGGGGCGTGAGGATATCGAATTTCGCGCCGAACTCGGCGGCCGCCCGGGTCATCCGCTCCAGCGTCGAGACGACGCCGTTGACTTGCGGCCGCCAGGCGTCGGTCGCAATGAGGATGAGCATCAGGCCGCTTCCGCTTTCGCCTCTTCGCGTTCGTCCTCGAAGGGAGCGTCGTCCTCATGGACGAGAACCTTCAGCGCCGCGGGCCAGCGCATGACCTCGAGCCGACCGTCGAAATGCTCCACCACGAGGGAGCACGATTCGACGAAATCGCCGGCATTGACATAGGTGACGCCTTCGATTTGGCGGATGATCGGGTGATGGATGTGCCCGCAGACGACGCCCTCGACCCCGCGCCGCTTCGCCTCGGCGGCGAGCTCCTTCTCGAAGGAGCCGATGAAATTGACTGCGTTCTTGACCTTGAGCTTCGCCCAGGCGGAGAACGACCAATAGGGCAGGCCGAGCGCGCGGCGCGCCGCGTTGAAATGCGTGTTGACGAACAAGGCTGTCGAGTAGGCCCAATCGCCGAAATAGGCGAGCCATTTCGAGTGGCGCACCACTACGTCGAACTCGTCGCCGTGGGTGACGAGATAGCGCTTGCCGTCGGCGGCGTTGTGAACCGCCTGGCGCTTGATCTCGATGCCGCCGAACGTCAGGCCGAAGAACTGACGGGCGAATTCGTCGTGGTTGCCGGGCACGAACACGATGCGGGCCCCCCGCCGCACCTTGCGCAAAAGCTTCTGCATCACGTCGTTGTGCGCCTGAGGCCAATACCATCCCAAACGAAGCCGCCAGCCGTCGATGATGTCGCCGACCAGGTAAATCGTATCCGCCTCGACGTGCCGAAGCATGTCGAGAATGAGATGCGCCTGGCAACCGCGCGTCCCAAGATGCAGGTCCGAAAGGAACAGAGTGCGATAGCGATGGATCCCGTGATGTTTTGCCACGCCGCCCTCTCGCCTCAAGAGTCTATAATCCCGAACTTTCCTGCGCAGATTCTCGTGTCGCTTGGATGACCCAAGGATGCCGCGGCGTTATAAGTCGTCTGTTCACACCTGTCGAGCATTGGGAGTCGCCGTTGGATCTTGGAATTTCAGGCCGCAAGGCGGTCGTCTGCGCGTCGAGCAAGGGGTTGGGGCGCGCCTGCGCGCGGGCGCTGGCCGAAGCCGGCTGCGCGCTCATCGTCAACGGCCGCAATAAGGGCGAACTCGCCTCGGCGGCGAAACAGATACGCGAACACACAGGCGTCGTCGTTCAAGAAGTCGCGGGCGATCTCGACGATCCGGCGACGCGCGCGGCCCTGATCGCCGCCTGCCCCGAAGCCGACATCCTCGTCAACAACAACGGCGGTCCGCCATTCAAGGCGTTCGCCGCCATCACCCGCGAGGACGTCTTGGCCGGCGTGGAAGCGAATATGCTCACGCCGATCGCGCTTGTTCAGGCGTTTTTGTCCGGGATGGCGAAGCGTAAGTTCGGCCGGATCATCAACATCACCTCTGGGTCGGTGCGGGCGCCGATCGCCGGCCTCGACGTCTCGTCCGGCGCGCGGGCCGGCCTGACGGCGTTCCTGGCTTCCGCGGCCCGGGCTCATGCGGCCGACAACGTGACGATCAACTCGATCCAGCCCGGAGCGTTCGACACCGACCGCCAGCGGTCGGCGCTATCGCGCGCCGCAGCCAATCGCAGCATTCCTCTCGATGCCGCGCGCGCCGAGGCGCAAACCCGCATTCCGGCGCGCCGCTTCGGCGATCCGGCCGAATTCGGCGCGCTCTGCGCTTTTCTGGCGAGCGCCAGGGCGGGTTTCATCACCGGCCAGAATATCCTGATCGACGGCGGGACGTTTCCCGGCGCGTTCTGATCGCCGGCCATCTCCGGCCGGGTGGCGATGCGATGCTGTGGTGAGTGCGTCACGTCCTCGTTCGATATTCAGGACGCATTCGCGGTATGCTGCGGTCCGGAATATCGGACGAGGCTCGGGCATGGGCGTGGAAGGCAAGGACAGGGCCAAGGCGCTCGAAGGAGGGGCGGCATCGCTGTCGAACCAGCTCGGTCGCGCCGTCCAGCGGCTGCGCAAGAATTTCGGGCTTTCGCTCGCCGAACTCTCTGCGCAGTCCGGAGTGGCCAAGTCGATCATCTCACAGATCGAGCGCAACGAGACCAATCCTACCCTGACCACGATCTGGCGGCTCGCTCATGCCCTCGACGTATCGATCGCATCGATGCTGCAGGGCGGCGAGGACGGACCGTTCATCGAACATCTGGGGCCCGGCACGACTCCGATATTCGTCTCGGATGACGGGTTGTGCCGACTGGCCGTGATAGGCTGGCTGAAGACCGTCGACTGGCTGCAATGGTACGATTTCCAGGCGGATCCGGGCGGCGTGCTCGAATCGACCGCACATGCGCGCGGCTCGGTCGAGTGCCTGTCGGTGCTCGACGGGAAGCTCGAGGTGGATGTCGGCGGAGCGATCGAGACGGTCGGGGCGGGCGAGACCCTGCGCTATCGCTGCGACCGCCCACACCGCATTCGCAACCTCGGCGCCAAGCCGGCGCATGCGACGATGGTCTGCATCCTCAAGGCGGCGATGATGGACTGAGGAGCGCTGTCGAAACCGGGTGGCCCCACAAGGCTGGCCAGCGGACATTACGGCAAGCTTTGCAGGGAATCGGGTGAACATCTTTACCGGGCAATCAGGCTGGCGAGGAAGTCGTCATCCCATCCTGCGGTCTTTCATTTGAGCCGCAGGGAAGCCTTTCCGGGAGCCAATCGGATCGGGTTCTGCGCCACGTGCTTGATCGTACAGAAGTTGGCGGGCGCGTGATCGTCGCGGAACACCATGTCCAGGACCCAGTGCGGGCTGTTCTCGAATCGCCCAGCGGCTGCGGACGATCGGCCCCAACACGCACGCCATCAGCGCCAGCGAGGTCAGGTAGAAGCGGGTCTCCCGCTCGATCTTGTCGGCGGTTTCCCGCTCGCTTTCGACCACCACGGGCTTCAATCCGGGCCAGTCGTGACGCTCCTGCAGCCAGCCGATGTCGTGAATGACGGTCGTGGTTCTGGTCTCGACGCGGCCATGATCGCCATCCACCGTTTGATCGCGACTGATCGTTGTGTCCCTGAAACCCGCGGCTTTCTGCTCGGCCACGAACAATTCCACGTCCTCGCGCAGCGACCCCTGGTTGCGCTTCAGCGCCAGCGCGTAGTCGGCCTTCTTCTCCACCACTTTCTGCGCGATGTCGCGCTGACACCCCATGGCGTCGATGGTGATGATCGCCCCCTCGATGACCAGCAGGTCCAGCAGTTTGGGGATGGCGACGATCTCGTTGGACTTCTCCGCCACCTAGACCTGGCCGAGCACCAGGCGCAGGCGCGCCGCGAAGGCGGAAACCAGGTGGATTGGCGCTTGGCTCTTCCGCTTCTGGCCGGATCGGCGAGCGGTCTTGCCATCGATGCGATGACCCCTCTAGGGTTCCGGTCAGCGTGGCCACCCAGGCGACGAAGCAGCGCTGGACTGCTAAAAACGACGGTTTCATCGAACGCCGCGCAAACGCTGCCGCTTCCGCCATGCCGTTATCCACCCC
>DASRSL010000038.1:0-5999 GCA_035656495.1 Roseiarcus sp. | reverse complement strand
GGAAGGAAATTGAGCGATTATGAAGGCCTGACGGAACTTTTCGGAAGTTTTTGGAAGCTTTCCGGAGGAAATGGAGGGTCGTCGGCGTCCAGCCCCGTCATTGGCGAGCGACGATTCCAGTCGATCGGAACCCGCTCTAAGCGCAGTGGCCCAGCGCGCGGCCCTATTCTTCAGGCTTTACAACCGCCTCAAAATCCTGGCCTCCATAGAACACGCCGATAATCGTCACGGTGTCCTCGTCGACCGTGAAGGCGATCGTAACGCGGCGACGGAATCCGAGGGTGCGCAGCCCTGGCCGTAGATCGTCGCGCAACGTGCCTCGCTGCGGAAACGTCTCGAACCCTTCGCAATGATCGACAATGGCGCCGGTAAAGCGCTCGGCGACCGCCGGCGACGCCTCGCGGGCGATATAGCGATAGATGCCGACGAGTTGCGCATCGGCCTCGGGCGAAAAGACGATGCGAGTGGACATGGTCAGCGGGCTTTCGTAGCCCGCTTGTGCTCGGCGGCCAGCGAGGCCCGAATGTCCGCGACGGATCGACCGCGCGACGGATCGGCTTTCATCGCGTCATAGGCCGGCGCAACCTCTTGCCGCAGCCAATTTTCCACCGCCCTATCCCGCGCTTGCAAAGCGCGCAGGCCGTCGCGGATCACTTCGCTCTCGCTGGCATACTCGCCAGAGGAAACCTTGATCTTGACCATCTCAGCCATCTCGTTCGGCAGCGTCACGCTGAATTGCTGGGTGCTTCGCATCAAACCCTCTCCGGTCCAGAATACTGTTCCATGGGATTAAACACTATCAGATATTGAAAGGGAAGGGAACATCCTTGTCTAGCCCAACTTCCATTTTTCGGAGCGATTTTTTGACGGCGACGCCTGTGCCCGCTGCCGCAGGCCTTTGAAATTGCTTGGGTGGGCTGGCGGCGGGCGCTGGATTTGCAGAATAGTGACTAAACCAATGCGATTTTGCCGCTTGAAATTCGAGTGATTCTCGATGCGTAGTGGCGCATGTACATCCGCAAGTCGACGCGGTCTTACAAGGGCAGGACCTACGCCAGCTACCTGCTGGCGTATCCGGTGACGGTTACTTCAATCTCCTATTGCTGTTCAGGTGCGCCGGAACACCGAGTTTGGGTCGGCCTGCGGCGCTCCGTAACATTCCGCCGAGGCGGGGGCGCTTCTCGCCGCGCTGGTGTAAAATGATGCGGTAAAGACGAACGCGCTATACGCGAATCATTGACAATCTCGCGTGCGCCTGCCGACACTTCTTTATTGCGGGTCCGATCCGAGCCGCTGGTCCTGCGACGCGGCGCGCTTCAGGCGGTCAAGCGGCCGACCGGCTGATCTTGCGCGCCGGGACGTAGTGGGCTGCCAAGACATGTTTGTCGCGGGCCAGCGCTCGGCATGCGATCGCGACGACGGGCGGCAATTCGTCCTTCTTCAGATAGCCGATGATCGTGCGACGGCTGAGGCCAAGGAGCTTCGCCGCCTCGGCCAGCGAGAGCCCCAGCGCCGCGCGCCATTCTGCGAAATCGGCCCCGGTCATCGGCGCCTGCTCCTCCGCGATTCGCTTGAGCGTCGAGGCCGAGACATCGAGCCGACCCCACTTGGTCTCGACCGGCCAAGCGAGACCGAGACCGTCTTCCACGATCGCCGCTTTGGCGAACGACGCGGCGTCGTCCACGAGAGGCGCGAAATGCGCGCTGCGGGCGATCAGCCCGGTCAGGTCGAGCTTACGGTCCTTTCTTTCGCCAGCAAAACGGACATGCAGCACATGGCCGCCCGCCGGACGCGCCTTCGTCACTCTCGTCACCTCGTCACTCATGCGGATCACCTCTGGAACTCGTCCCACATCGCCTCGAGCTCCGCCCGATTCTCCTCGACCCAGCGGCGCGCCCGCCTCAACACCCCGCTCGGCGCATCGCCCGCAAGCAATTCGCCGTTCGCGACGCGAATCTTGGCGGCGAAGTCGGCGCCTTTGATGTGGACGTGTGGCGGGTTCTCGTCCTGGAAGAACATCAGGAGTTTGAAGCCGCCAAACCGCTTGATCTCCGGCATCTGCTCTCCGGCGAGCGCGCCCGATATAGGGCAAAATTTGCGCTAGCACAAGGCGCCCCGCCGACGCATGTCCCGCCTGAAGGGTTTGCGCCGCGTCGGCGGCTCGCCGACGCCGGAAACGCTGGAAATCGCAGAGGCGCAGGCGCTGATGGAGCGTGTGGCCTAGGGCCACGCGGACTCCAAGCCTTTCCTGGCGGCCGGTGTACACCCGCTGTTGCGCCCTTTCCCGCTATTCGGCCAACTCCGCCGGGGAGCGGATTTTTGCGGGTTCCAATGACGGAAAGCGGCCGCGCACGTATTGGCGACGACAATCTGAAGCCTCAGCCCGGCCGCTGTTTCAGCGCGATCGTCTCCGCCGTCACGCCATCGATCAGATGCCGGTGATGGCGTAAATGAAGCGGGTCGTCGGGTTCGAGCGGCGGCAGGATATCGGCCGCACTCAGGGCGATGCGGGCGGCGATAATCGCCGCGCCGGCGTTCATCGCAGCGCGATGGGCGCGCCGAAGCTCCAATTCCGCGTCACGCCTTCCCGGGTGATGTTCGATCACGGCGTGCAGGCGGTGCAGCTCCGGCGACCACCATCGTTCGCCGGTGCGCTCCGCGACCTCGAGCCCGACAGCGACGGCTTGCGCCGCCGCGTCGATGTCGCCCCTCGCGAGTTGAACCTCGGCCAACAGACCCTGATGCAAGGGTAGAGCGAGGAGCGCTCCGGTCGACCTTCGAAGTTTTAATCCGGCGAGAACCTTGTCTGCGGCGGCTTCCGCGTCGTCCGCCATCGAAGCCCGGCCCAAGAAGATCATCCCATAGGCCTCGTAGTGCGGGAGCTTCGCGACCCGCGCCAGCTCGATCTCCTCGCGGGCTCTGGCCTGGGCCCGAAGCCGGTCGTCAAGGAAGACGGCGAGGCCGGCGACATAGTTCAGCGCGTGCGCGCGGCTGATCGGGTGCTTCAGGGTCTCGGCCAAAGACAGCATCTCGTCGGCCATTTCGCCCGCCGCCGCCGCCTCGCCGTTCAGCCAATGGAGCCAGCACCGGTGCGACATCGCCAGGACGCCCGGATCCAGTCCATGGACGACTCGATGACGGGCATGCGCGACGGAGTCGTATCTGTGGATGGCGCTGTCGAGCAACGAGGCCGCCTCATCGGCCGCGCCCTGAAAGAACCGGATCGTCCCGAGCCACGTCGAAGCCTCGAGAAGCTCGCCGTCATCCGCACGCCTCGTGGCGACGTCCAGAGCGGCTTGCGCCAGCTCCGAAGCCGCGTCGATCTGCTCGGTCACGAGGCAGTACGCCGTCAGACCGTGCACGGCGTCGAACTCCTCCGCGCTGTCGGTCGCCGAGGCGCAGAGAAATCGGGCGCGACGATAATTGTCGCCAACGTCCTCCGAGCCATAGCCCCGCGCCGCGATCAGCGACGGGCCGAGCTGGAGCCGAACGCGAAGCTCGTTCTTCCGCCGCGCTTCGGCGTCCTGAAAGGTCTCGATCGACTTCAGCGCCATTGTCGCGTGATTGATGGCCTCGGAATGCGCCGATCGGGCGGCCGCCGCGCGCGCCGCCCGGGAAAACAGATCGGCCGCCTCTTCGTGACGCTGCGCCTCGAACAGATGGATCACGACGGCTTCCGGCCGTTCTTCCAGGATATCCATGTCATGCTGCGGCAGCGCCGCCGCGATGGCTGAATGGATGGCGCGCCGTGTCGTGCGAAGAATCGACTCGTAGGCGGCGTCGCGGATCAGCGCGTGCTTGAATTTGAGCTGATCCGTCTGTTGCGACGCCATGACAAGGCCGGAGGCGATCAGGTCGTCCAGGTCGCGGGTCAGGCGCGCTTCATCCAGGCCGATGACCCGCTTCAAGAGGCCGACGTCGAACTCCCTTCCGATCACCGAGGCGACCTGCGCGACCCGCTTGGCGGGGCCCAGGCGATCGAGGCGCCCGATCAGGACGCCCTGCAAGGTCAGGGGAATGTCGGCCCCGCGATCGAACACGCCGCTCAGCGCCTGCGTCAGCCGGCCGCTTTCCTTCAGGGTCCGAATCAGCTCCTCGACGAAGAGCGCTCGCCGCCGGAGCGATCGACCAGCCAGTCGACAAGCTCGGCCGGCGGCTGCTCGGCGCCAACCAGCTTGCCGATCATCTCCACGACAAGGTCGCGCTCGAGCGGCAGGACGAAAATCTGCTCGACCGAGTCGTGCTTGAACCATCCGGGCTGAAGCTCCGGCCTGAGACTGACCACGACAAGAAGACGTTTCTCCGCAACGCGCCTCGCGAGCCGAACGAGGAACTCCAGCGTCGAGGGATCGGACCAGTGGATGTCCTCGAGAACGAGCAAAGCCGGCGCGTCGCCTGCAAAACCGAGGACCCAGCTCACCGCGGCGTCGAGCACGGCCTCACGCGCGGCGGCCGTCGAGCTGAAATCGTCCGGCCGTATTCCGAGCGCCGAATGCAGGCTCTCTCGTCCGCCGCTCGCGACGATGCTGCCTATCGGATGGAACGGAGTGGATTGCGTATGCGGCGCGCAGGCGGCGTGCAATGTAGGCCAGCCTGCGGCCGTCTCGGTCATGACCATCTCGACGAGACGGGACTTTCCGACACCGGCCTCGCCGGAAATCGCCAGGACGCGCCCCTTGCCGGCGACAACATGATCGCGGATCGCCTCGAGTTTTCTGTGCTCGGACGTTCGGCCCACCAGCGGCGTTCGGCTGGCGACGTCGCCCCGCTGCGAGCGCCAGGCGACGCCGGACGCGGCGACGACCTGAAAGGCGGCGACCGTGCGGGTGATGTTCTTGAGCTGCCGCGGCCCGCGCGGCAGAGTCTCGAAGTGGCCGGCGAGGAGACCGTAGGTTTCCCCGCTGATCAGCACGGTCCCGGGCTCCGCGATTTCTTGCAGCCGGGCAGCGATATTGGGCGTTTCTCCGACGACGTCGGCGACTTCCCTTCGGTTGCCGGCGCCCATCTCGGTGATGACCGCCAGGCCCGTATGGATCCCGATTCGAACGTCGACCATAGCGCCGTACGTGTCGACGATGTCGGCGCGCCGCTCTCCGATCTGTTGAATAATCGTGAGCGCGGCGTGAGCGGCCTGACGCGGCGCCTCGCCGGTGGCGTGGGGATAGCCGAAATAGACAAGGACGCCGTCGCCCATGAACCGCGCGATCAGTCCGCCGGCGGAGGTAACGGCTTCGCCGACGATTCGCTGGTACCAGCTCAGAATCTCCTGCATCTCCTCCGGGTCGAGGCGCTCGGCCATCTTTGACGAGCCGACGAGATCGCAAAAGACCACGGTGACGGTGCGGCGCTCGGCCTCCAGGCGCGGCTGCGACCTCTTTCGGCGCCGCTCGACGTGGGCCAACAGCCCCAGGGCCTCGGGATGATCGGGGCGAGCGGCAAGGATCTGGGAGAGCTGGTCATAGGCCTCGTCCCATTGTTTTCGCTCGATAGCCGCATCGACGAGATCAATCAGCAAGGCGATGCGTTCATCGGTCTCCGATGAAACGCGGTCCAATCAATCCTCCACGACGCCCTGGAGGCAATCCTTGGGCGATAGGCGTCACACGTAGCACATGGGTGTGAATGGCGCGACCGTCGAGAAAAGCGGCAACTCTATTCGCGCGGACGCAGTCGCCTGCGCCGGCCGGGGAAGGAGCGCCGCCGCACGCCCGATCATCTTCCGAAAGAACGTGATCGGTGAAATTTGATATTCTGCATTCCAGAAATTCCCTCGCGAACCTTCAGGGCGTTGGGCGCGCGGTCAGCAAGGCGGATTTCAGGGTGACGCTAAACCGGGTCGCAAGCCTTTGAAACAAAAGGGGCGCGCCGCTAAAGCGGCGCTAAAAGACGTTTTAACGGCTTGACTGCCCATTTCAGACCGCCGCCGCCCGGTCAATCTTCCAGCCGCTCGAGCAGGCGCAGGACAGTGCGCCAGTTCCGCATCGTCGAGACAGTCCCGA
>DASRSL010000037.1:0-3415 GCA_035656495.1 Roseiarcus sp. | reverse complement strand
CGGCTGGCGCCGGCCGAGGGCATCCCGCTGGCGCTCAGATATTTCGGCGGCGCCGGGCTGGCCTACATGAAGAAATATGGCGTCCCCTTGGAGGCCTTCGCGAAGATCCGCGCGAAAGCGAGCCGGCACGCCAAGAACAATCCGCTCGCGATTTTCCGCAAGGAACTGTCGGCTGAGGAGGTGATGAACGACCAGGTCGTCTGGCCCGGCGTGATGACGCGCCTGATGGCGTGCCCACCGACCTGCGGCGCGGCCGCCGCCATTCTGGTCTCCGAGTCTTTCGCGAAGCGTCGCGGCGTCAAGTCGGAGGTAGCGATCGCCGCGCAGGCGATGACGACGGACACGTATTCGACCTTCGACGCCAACGACATGATGAGATTGGTCGGTTACGACATGTCTCGCGCCGCGGCGAACAAGGTCTACGAGCAGGCCGGCGTCGGGCCCGAGGATATCGAAGTCGTCGAGTTGCACGACTGCTTCGCCCAGAACGAGCTGATCACTTACGAGGCGCTCGGGCTCTGTCCCGAGGGCGGGGCCGAGGCGTTCATCGAAGCCGGCGACAACACCTACGGCGGCAAGGTCGTCACCAACCCTTCGGGCGGATTGCTTTCCAAGGGCCATCCCCTCGGCGCGACGGGCCTCGCCCAATGCTGGGAGCTGACCCGCCAATTGCGCGGAACCGCCGAAGCGACGCAGGTCGACGGCGTCGAGCACGCCCTTCAACACAACCTCGGCCTCGGCGGCGCCTGCGTCGTCACGCTCTACGAGAGGGTGTGAGCGGGTCGCTGCTAAAAAAGGAGGCCGCCTCATTGCTGGGGCGGCCCGAGTCTGGGGAGGAAACGCCCAAGGAGGGCATATGCGGCAAACCTGCCGCACCGCAACAACATAATATTGCGCTGCAGCAAATGCAAGGGCCCCGAGGTTTGTCCTCGGAAATTTTCGGGTCGCGCGGCGAGCCGTTCCCATGGCGCGGCTGTAGACGCGGTCGCCGACCGCGTGGGTCCGCGTGGTCGACCTCGAGAAAACGAGGCGCTCTACGACGGCCGCGCTCAGCGAGCGCGGCTACAGTTTCGCGGACGCGCGGACCTTCGAGCGGCGGCCCACCGTCGTTCTCGTGTAACCATACCCGCCGCCCACACGGCTCGTCGCGCCGCGATGGGCGAACATGGAGAGGCATTTGAGCGAGGCAGCGAGCACGCCTCTGAGCCGGCGCCATCTGCTCGAGCTGATCGGCGCGGCGGCTGGCGGTTCCGCGATGTATCGGGCGATGACGAGCCTCGGTTTCGCCGCCGAGTCGTCGTGGCGGGGTCCGATCCGGCTCGAAGGCGACCCGAAGGGCGCCTCGGTCGTCGTTCTCGGAGCGGGTCTGGCGGGAATGACGGCGGCCTACGAACTCGGCCGCGCGGGATACCAGGTCCAGCTGCTCGAATACAACGCGCGAGCGGGCGGCCGGAACTGGTCGATTCGCGGCGGCGACGTCTATGCCGAACTCGGCGGCGCCACGCAGACTTGCGCGTTCGACGAAGGCCTCTATCTCAATCCCGGCCCCTGGCGAATCCCCTACCATCATCATGCCATCCTGGATTACTGCCGCCGGTTCGGCGTGACGCTCGAGCCCTTCATCCAACTTAATCACAATGCGCTTCTTCATTCGACCAAGGCGTTCGACGGCAGGCCGCAGCGAATCCGCGAGGTGAAGGCCGATTTCGAGGGGGCGATCGCCGAGCTTTTGGCCAAGGCGACTCGCAAAGGGGCGCTCGACGAGGCTGTGTCCAAGGAGGACCAGGAGATCCTGCTCGAGGCGCTGCGCTACCACGGCGGCCTCGACCGCGATTTTCGTTACCGAGCGGGCGAGGACTCGGCGGAGTTCCGCGGCTACGGCCGTAATCCTGGCGGCGGCCTCTCCGCGCGGCCGGTCGACGGCGAGCCGATCGGGACTCACGAAATCCTGACCTCGCGCCTCTGGCGCGGTTTGCAGAACTTTTCCTCTTACGACTTCCAGACCACCATGTTCCAGCCCGCAGGCGGCATGGGCAGGATCGGCGAGGCGTTCGCCCGCCAGATCCCCAATGCAATCCGCTACCGCGCCAAGGTGACGGGGATCCATCAGGATGAACGCGGCGTCAACGTCACGTTCGAGGACCTCGGCGACGGCGCGGTTCAGCGGGCGAGGGCCGACTGGTGCGTCTGCGCGTTGCCGCTGACGATTTTGGGCCAGCTCCCCGTCAACGTCTCCGCCGCGATGAAGGCGGCGATCGACGCGGTTCCCTACGCGTCCGTGGTCAAGACCGGACTGCAATTCAAGCGCCGCTTCTGGGAGGAGGACGAACACATCTTCGGCGGGATTTCCTATACCAATCTGCCGATCCGGCAGATCGCCTATCCCAGCTCCGGCATGAATGCAGGCGGCAAGGGCGTGCTGCTCGGCGGCTACACCTGGGAAGGGCCGAATGCTTACGAACTCACGGCGATGTCGCCGGCCGAGCGCATCCAGGTCGCGCTCGATTGCGGCGCGCAAATCCATCCGCAATATCTGTCCGAGTTCGAGACCGGCGTCTCGGTCGCCTGGCATCGCGTGCCGTTCACGCTCGGGTGCGCGGGCGAATGGAGCGACGAAGCGCGCCGCGACCACTATGACGATCTCTGCCAGATCGACGGCCGGATCGTGCTGGCGGGCGAGCACGCCTCTTATCTGCCGGCCTGGCAGGAGGGCGCGATCCTTTCGGCGCTCGACGCGATCACGCGCCTGCACAGCAAAGTTCTCGCGACCTGATGGGACCGATCCGCATGCGCCGTCTCTCGCGCCAAAGAATTCGCCGCGCCTCGGCTGTCTGCACGGCCGTGCTGTTTCCTGCGGCTGCCTCGGCGCAGGGGCTGTCCTCGATGAGCCAGGATTGGGTCTTTGGGGAGCAGGGCGGCGAGGCGCTGTACGCCCATGTCTGCGCCGGCTGCCACCAGCCCGACGCCAAAGGCGCCGTGGGCGCCGCCTCGTATCCCGCGCTCGCCGACGACAAGAACCTCGCCTCGGCGGAATACATCGAGACGCAGCTGTTCAGCGGACGAAAGGCCATGCCGGCCCTCGGCCGGATGATGAGCGACCAGCAGGCGGCGGACGTGATCAACTACGTGCGCGCGCACTTCGGCAACGACTATCGCGACGAGGTTTCGGCCGCAGACATCGAGGCCGCACGGCGGCAGGCGGGATCGGCGCCTTGAGACGGCCGTCATTGCGAGCGAAGCGAAGCAATCCAGAGTTCCGCCGCCACCTGCGGATTTCGTCGTACCCTGTCCGCTGACGCCGCGAGAGGCGTGGATTGCTTCGCTTTCACTCGCAATGACGGGAAGCGACCCATGCGGTGGCGCGGAAATGGCATAGGCGCTAAGTATGACGGCCGCGCCAACGCAAAGGTTCGCT